>JAFULE010000005.1 GCA_017483235.1 Faecalibacterium sp.
CAAAGGCCGACCACATCGGCGGCACCGTACGGCCGCGCAGGGTGCGGTCGATGTAGTTTTGGGTCATGTTTACCACCAGTCCCGACAAGGCCAGCACCCCCATCAGATTGGGCAGCATCATCAATCCGTTCAAAGTATCAGCAATGTCCCACGCATGCTGCAGCGACATGGTGGCACTGAAGTAGATCATCACCACAAAAGCCAGCCTGTATCCCCTGGCAAGCCGGCCTCCGGCCAGATAGGCAAAGGCAGCGGCGCCGTAATGGCTCCAGCCCAGCAGGGTGGAAAAAGCAAACAACAGCACCGCCGCTGCAATAAAAACCGGCCCAAAACGACCGAACACGGTGCCGAAAGCAGCCCCCACAAGGGTTGAGGCCGCAGCATCGGCGGTCACCACGCCGGTTTGCAGATCGACCAGCCCGCTGCTCAGCACCACAAGGGCGGTAAGGCTGCACATCACCAGTGTGTCGGCAAACACCTCAAAAATGCCCCACATGCCCTGCTGCACCGGCTCGGTTACATTAGCGGCACAGCTTACCATCACCGCGCTGCCCAGCCCGGCCTCGTTGGAAAAAGCCCCCCGCTTAAAACCCCATACAAGGGCGCTTTTCATTCCATAGCCCACCACGCCGCCACCCACAGCCCGTGCCCCGAATGCACCGCTGCAGATGGCTGCAAGGGCAGCGGGAACCCGCCGGTAATTCACCCCGATAACCACCAGTGCCCCCAGGATGTAGGTAAGGGCCATAACCGGAACCAGCTTTTCGGCCACAGCAGCCACACGCTTTACCCCTCCCAGCACCACCGGGCCGGCCGCCGCCAGCAGCACCGCGCCGGTCAGCTGCGGCGGCAAGCCAAAGGCAGCATGCATGTTGCCGGCAATCGAATTGACCTGTGCAATGTTGCCGACGCCAAAGGCTGCCGCTGCGCACAGCCCGCTGTACAGCAGCGCCAGGATCCGGCCCAGCCGCCCGCCCAAACCATCGGCCAGATAGTACATCGCGCCGCCCACCCACTCCCCACTGGGGCCGCGGCGCCGGTAGTAGATGCCCAGCACCCGCTCGGCATAGGCGGTCATCATGCCCAGCAGGGCCATCACCCACATCCAAAACACAGCCCCCGGGCCGCCGCAGACAATGGCTGAGGCCACCCCCACAATATTGCCGGTACCGATGGTGGCCGCCAACGCGGTGCACATACTTTGAAACTGACTGATGGCTTTATCGTCCCGGCCGGTGCGGGCGGTGACCGTTTTGTCGGTAAACACCGCGCCGATGGTACATTTCAGCCAGTGCCGCGCCCGGGTAAATTGAAAAAAGCCGGTGCAAACACTCAGCCACAGACCAGCACCAAACAGCAGCACCAGCCCCGCCGGGCCCCATACCAGACCGTTCAGCGCATGGTTCCCATTCAGGATCATTTCCTTCATTTGAATTCACACCCTTCGTTTTTCTTATTGTATGAAAACAAAAAAGTGGACAGAACCCTTTCGGATTCTGTCCACTTATAAAACGGGAAGTTTTGCTTATTCTGCAATCGGTGCCCCATCTGTCGGGGTAGAGTTTGCCGTCACGGCAGGAACTGATGATGCCGGCGCCTGCACAGGTTCCTCTTTCACCGTACCACAGACCAGACACTTGCCGACCACCGAATGGCCTACCTCGCCGCATACCGGCGCAGTGTAGCTATCGCCGCAGGCGGGGCAGATACCCTCGGCACTGTGACCCACCGCGCCGCAGACCGGAGCAGTGTAGCTATCGCCGCAGGCGGGGCAGGTACCCTCGGCACTGTGGCCCACCGCGCCGCATACCGGAGCAGTGTAGCTGTCGCCGCAGGCGGGGCAGGTACCCTCGGCACTGTGGCCCACCGTGCCGCATACCGGAGCCTGCGTCGGTGTCTGTGTAGGAGCCTGCGTCGGTGTCTGCGTGGGCTCAACCGGCGTCTGGGTGGGCGCAGGCGGAGTGGGGGTCACTGCCGGAGTCGGGGTTATTTCCGGCTGAGGGGTGGCGGTTACTGCAGGTGTTGCGCTGGGTTTCGCTGTGGGAACAGACGTTGGCACCGGCGTGGCCGAAGGCGCTGCCGTGGGGGTTGCCGCTGGGGTAGCGCTGGGGGTCGGGGTGGGAGTAGCCAGCTTTTGCGGTTTTACTTCCACCGTCATATTCTGGGTGACGTTGGCCACGCTGAGGGTATAGCTGCCGTTGCCATTATCTGCCACGGTATAGCTGCCGCCGCCCGTCAGGGTATAGCCTTCGGCCGGCTTGAACACAACGCTGGCCGTTTTACCGCTGTTGACTGCCACGGTGGCGCTGGTGTTGGTGCTTTCGCCGGTGACGAACACGCCACCCTCCAGCGGGCTGACCGAGAAGCTGACCGTGTAGCCCACCGGCACAAAGGAGGCCGTGATGAACACACCACCAAAGCTGGCGGAAGTGGTGGGAACCGTATAAGTAAGCACCGGGTTCATCACGTCGGCAATGCTGCCCGAGGTGCAGCTCCAGCCGGCAAAGGCAAAGCCTTCGTTAGGCACCGCCGCCACCGTTTCGGTGTTGGCACCGGGCGCCACCGACTGTTCGCTGTTGCCCTGGATAAAGCCACCCTCCGACGCAATGAAGGAAATATGGATGGAGGAAGGCCGGTCGACCTTCAGCGGATCCTTCACGATCAGGTTGGGCGGGGTTTCGCCGCGCTTGGGTACGCTTTTCAGCGGCTTGGGGCGTACATCCTCGGTTTCGTAGGCGTGGGTGCGGATATAGTTGAACAGGGCCGTCACACCCTCTTTGGACAGATGCAGACCGTCCTGAATGGTATAGTCTCGCTTACAGAAGCCGGTGTCGGGGTCTTTCAGTGCCTCGCTGGAGTTCAAAAACTTCCAGCCGTTTTCTTCGCACATCTCTACCAGCGCTTCGTTGAACTCGTCCACATCCTGCATGGTCACGTTGGGATAATCGCGCTGCTTGTCCACCGGGGGAATGGCATTGACAATGATGGTGCAGTAGGGATAGGCCTCGTAAATGGCCTTGATGCCCTTGGTATACTCGGTGATATAGGTTTTCAGGTTGCCGCCCAGATTGTTGGTGCCAAAGCCGATGACGATGCGCTGCGGCTGAATGATGGACACCGCCTTTGGGATCTTGACCAGATCGGTATAGGTTTTGAAGTTGACACATCCCAGGCTGCGGATCTGCCCCGCGCTCATACCGATAACGCCGATGGCATTGTCCAGTGTGCAGTGGCCATAGCTCATATACCGCACCGTGTTCGAGTCGCCGATGAACAGGGTGTTTTTGATATAGTCGGCGCCGGCATCCTCGGTTTCGGGCAGCACAGTGCCATCAAACTTTTCCACGTCGATCTCGGTGGCCTGATAAGTCGAGTCGGCCTGCGGGCTGCTCTGGCTGGTGGGCACACTGGCCGAGCTGGCCGGCACCGAGGATGCGCCCCCTGTCCCGGGCTGCAGGGCCGCCACTGCCACCACCGCAATAACCGCAGCCGCGGCCACACCGCCCAGCACCGGCAGGGTATATTTATTTTTGGTCAGGGCAGCCAGAAGCTTGTTCTGCTTGCCCTCAACCGGGGCTTTTTCGTGCTTGCTCATGGTAAAATTCCGCCTTCTTCTTTGTTCCGGCACCGCGCCGTGGTGTTTTCAACGGATAATAACTTTATTATGATACACCAAAACAGCGATTGTTTCCATACACAGGCGGTTTTTTAGGCATTTTGGCGCAAATTTCCTGCAAAATTTGTTCACCTCAGATACAAAAACCGGGCCTTTTCCACAGGAAAAGACCCGGTTCGCGCTATTTTTTCGTTCAGCGGTGCTGCGGCTTTTTCAAAAAACCGGCCCGCTGCAGTGCCGGCTGCAGCGCCAGATACAGCACCACAACGCATACGGTGGACAGCACACTGTTTACAAAGGTAACGCCGCCCGCAATTTTGCTTACCGCCTGGGCCAGGGTGTAGTCCTGCCCGAAGATGTACACATTGCGGAAATAGCCGATGAGGGGATCGGTGATCACGTTGACCATCAGACCCGATGCCGCCGAGGCGGTCACCTTGGCCAGATATACGCCCCGCCCCTGTGCCGGGCTGCAGTTTGCCAGCCCAAAGCCTTTGTGGGCCACCGCACCGCACACCACACCGATGATGAATTTTAAGATAAAGGTGGTTACCGCATAGCCCGCGTCACCCGCCAGAATGTCGGCCAGCGCCAGACCGATGGCGCCTGCCAGCCCGCCGGACACGCCGTCCAGCAAAAGGGCGGTAAGTGCGGTGAAGGTGTTGCCCAGATGGAAGGACGACCCGCTGGGCAGACGAATGCGGAAAAAGCTGTACGCCACATAGCTGAGCGCGGCCATGATGCCGATCATGGTCATTTCGCGCACTGTGAAGCTGCGCTTGTACATGGCGCTGACAAACAGCACCGCGGCCACCACTGCAAACAGCAGCAGCCAGATGGCAGACTGAGACATGAAAGATCCCTCGCTTTCTTTGAAATCATACTTTCCCCTTCATCCGGCTTGACAACAGCCTGCCGGATGCGTATGCTCCTA
>JAFULE010000047.1 GCA_017483235.1 Faecalibacterium sp.
AAGGCGCTGGCCCAGAGCCTGTTCGACGACGAGAAGAACATGGTGCGCATCGACATGACCGAGTATATGGAAAAGTTCAGCGTCAGCCGGCTGATCGGCGCGCCTCCGGGCTATGTGGGCTACGAGGAGGGCGGCCAGCTGACCGAGGCGGTGCGCCGCAAGCCCTACAGCGTGGTGCTGTTCGACGAAGTGGAAAAGGCCCACCCGGATGTGTTCAACATTCTGCTGCAGGTGCTGGACGACGGCCGTATCACCGACAGCCAGGGCCGCACGGTGGACTTTAAGAATACAGTCATCATCCTGACCTCCAATCTGGGCAGCGACATTATCCTGTCCGATCTGGAAGCCAGCCGGGCCGACGGCCGCAATGAGCTGAGCGAAGAAGCCCGCGGCATGATCGACAGCCTGCTGAAGAGCAAGTTCCGCCCCGAATTCCTCAACCGTCTGGACGAGATCGTCTATTACAAGAGCCTGACCAAGGAGGAGATCCGTGGCATCGTGGATCTGCAGCTGGCCGACCTTGCCCGCCGCATGAGCGAAGGCCGCCAGTTGGAGCTGACCGTGACCGACGCCGCCAAGGAGTTCATCATCGAGTCGGCTTACGACAGTGTATACGGCGCCCGGCCCATCAAACGGTTCATCCAAAGCAGACTGGAAACGCTGGTGGCCAAGGCCATTCTGAAGGGCAGCCTGCACGAGGGCGATACCCTGACCGTGGACTGCGGCGAAGCCGGTTTGCTCCTTTCGTAACGTTCCTATCGGAATCGGGCGCACCGCACAAAACCTGTGCGGTGCGCTTTTTTGCAGCCTCGCCTCCGCAAACTGAGCCAAATTTAACCAATTGTTTACCCTTGCCGGGGCTTTCGCCCTTGCATCAGGGGCAGCGATATGGTAATATACACAGTATTAAGCGCGTGCCTTTGTGCGTTTTTTCAATTTTCAGGGCAAACAAGCTCAAAAAAATGCGCAAGCAACGCATCTATTTTTCAAAACAAGAAAGTTGAGGTTGATTTTTCCCCCATGGACGATGGCAGTCTTACTACAATGACCGTTGCGCTGGTATTGCTTATTTGCATGTCGGCCTTCTTTTCCGCCTGCGAAACCGCGTATTCTTCGCTGAACCTGATCCGCCTGCGCAGCCGGGCCGACGCGGGTGATGCCACTGCAAAGCGGGTGCTGGCGCTGGCCGAACGGTATGACAATCTGCTTTCCACCATTCTGATTGGCAACAACATCGTAAACATCGGCGCGTCCTCGCTGGCCACGGTGCTGTTCATTCAGCTGCTTGGCCCCGAACGCGGCCCCAGCGTTTCCACCGTTGCTATGACCATTCTGGTGCTGGTGTTTGGCGAGGTCACCCCCAAAAGCCTTGCCAAAGAGATGCCCGAACGGTTTGCCATTCTGGTTGCCCCCATTCTGCAGTTTCTGGTCACTGTTTTTACTCCGTTCAATTTCCTGTTCGCCTGCTGGAAAAAGTTTCTGTCCCGCCATTTTCACACCGGCGAGGCCGATACCGTAACCGAAGGCGAGCTGATCACCATGGTCAGTGAAGCGGAAGAGGACGGCGAGATCACCGACCACGAAAGTGAGTTGATCCGCAGCGCCATCGAGTTTGACGATGTGGAGGTGCAGGAGGTTCTGACCCCCCGCGTGGACGTAGAAGCGGTTGCCGACGATGCCACCATGGACGAATTGGCCGAAAAATTTGCCCAAAGCGGTTATTCCCGCCTGCCGGTCTACCACAACACCATTGACAACCTCATCGGCGTGGTACATGAAAAAGACTTTTACGCCAGAAGCCGCAAGAGCCCGGTAACCATGGAACAGCTGCTGAGCCCCGCTTTGTACACCACCGGCTCCACCCAGATTTCGGCACTGCTGCGCACCCTGCGTGAAAAGCACCATCATCTGGCCGTGGTAGTGGACGAATACGGCGGCACCGAGGGCATCATCACTCTGGAAGATATCATTGAAGAGCTGGTGGGTGAGATTTGGGACGAACACGACGAAGCCGTTGAGGACGTACGCCCGCAGGCCAACGGCACCTGGCTGGTATCCGGCGGTGCCAATCTGGAGGATGTGTGCGACGAGCTGGACATTCCCTTCGATGCCCAACTGCGCGAACTGGACGCCATTACCATCAGCGGTTTGGTGCAGGAGCAGACCGGCCGACTGCCCAAAGTGGGCGACACCTTTGCCCTTGGCAGCTTTGCCGGCACTGTGACCCGGGTTGCCCACCGCCGTGTGCTGGAAGTACGGCTGGCAAAACAGTCCGATCCCGCCGCCGAACCCGAGAAAACCGGCCGCAGCCGATAATTTTACTGTTTTACAACAAAATCCCCCGCAGCAGGAACGGTGTTCCGCTGCGGGGGATTTTGTCTTTTGCTTCAGGTTTCCCGCGGGCCTTTTACCAGCTGGCGGCCGTCGGCACTTTCGTTGCTGCCGGCAGGGCTGGCTTCGTCAATGGTAAGGCCTGAAAGCCCAATTTCGCTGTTCACCGCGCTGGCCCCGGCAATGGCATGCTTGCCGTACTTTTTGCGGATGGCATCCAGGCTTTTTTCCAGTGCTTCCCGTTTGGGATCGGCCTTGGGGGCATCTTCAAACAGACTTTGCTGCACCGCCATGGGCAGGTCGGTCAGATGCAGGGCGGTTACGGTCAGCATCCGGATGGGTCGCCCCGCCGGCCAGTTGGCCTGCACCAGCGCAAGGCTTTCGTTGGCAAGGTCCCGGGCCAGATGGGTGGACATGGCCAGCTGTTTTTGCCGCTGAATGCTTTTCAGATCGGTGCCTTTTATGGTCACCTGCACCGCCCCGGCGTACAGCCCATGACGGCGCAGCCGGCCAGCCACCTCGTCCGACAGGCTGGTAAGTCCGGCGCGGATTTCGGCCGGGGTGGTGAGATCCCGGCGAAAGGTCATGCCGTTGCCAATGCTTTTGACCGGTTCGCTTTCGCCCCAGCGGCGCACCTCGGCGGTGTCTTCCCCCCGGGCATAGCGGCTTAGTTCGGCGCCCAGCTTGCCCAGTGCCTGGGTCAGCAGCCGCACATCGGTGCGGGCCAGATCCCCAATGGTAAATATCCCCATGGCGGCCAGCCGCTCGCGGGCCGATTTGCCCACAAACAGCAGCTCGCCTACCGGCAGCGGCCAGAGAATATCCCGGTAGTTTTCCCGGGAAATCAGGGTGGTGGCGTCCGGCTTTTTGTAATCCGAGCCCATTTTGGCAAACACCTTATTAAAGCTTACCCCCACGCTGATGGTAAGCCCGGTGGTCTGTTTCACCCGCGCCCGCAGTTGATCGGCAAGGGCGGCAGGGCTTTCGGCATACAGCTGCCATGTGTTGGTTACATCCAGCCAGCTTTCGTCGATGGAAAAAGGTTCCACCCGTACCGTATACTCTTGGTATATTCCGTTGATAATATTATAATAATGCCGATATTTGGCGTGGTGGGGCGGCAGAAGCTGCAGGTTCGGGCACTTTTGTCTGGCTGACCAGATGGTTTCGGCAGTTTGGATCTTAAACTTTTTGGCCGCCTCGTTTTTGGCCAGAACAATCCCGTGGCGGCCCTCCGGGTCGCCGCAGACCGCCACCGGAACATTGCGCAGTTCGGGATGCTCCAGCAGCTCCACGTTGGCAAAAAAGCTGTTGCAGTCACAATGCAATATCCAGCGAGGCGTGGGGTTGGTTTCTGACACGGGGCATCCCTCCCTTCCCAATTTCCTGTTTATACCTGAATGAACACCGCCGAGCCGCCGCCCGGCTGCTTTTTCACCTGAATTTGTTTGTCGATGCGGGTGCGAAGTTCGTTCACGTGGCTGATAATGCCCACCAACCGGTTGCCCTCGGTCAGGCTGGCCAGCACACGCATGGCCTGCTCCAGCGTTTCGTCATCCAGCGAACCAAAGCCCTCGTCGATGAACAGGCTGTCCAGCTGAATGCCGCTGGCCGCATACTGGATCTCATCGGCCATGCCCAGTGCCAGCGCCAGCGAGGCCATAAAGCTTTCGCCGCCCGACAGACTTTTTACGCTGCGGCGGGTACCGTTGTAGTGATCCAGCACCGACAGGGCAAGGCCGGTCTGGCTGCGCATATTCTCCGCTTCGGCGGCACGGCACAACTCGTACTGGTTGGCGGTCATGGCCATCAGCCGGGGGTTGGCGTACTGCAGCACCCGGTCCAGATAGGCCATCTGGATGTAGGTTTCCAGCATGATCTTATCCTTGCCGGGCAGGGTACCGTTGGCGGTAGCCGACAAACTGCGCACCCACTGCCAGCGGGTCTGGGCGGTTTGCAGGGCGGTACGGGTGCTGTTCAGCCCCTGCAGCGCACGGCGATTGGCATCCAACCGGGCGTGCAATGCCCGGCTTTGGGCGGTATGCGCGTCTTTCTGCTCGAGCAGCTGCTGCCGGCGGGCGGCAAGGGCTGCCAACGCCTGCGGGTCGACAGAGTTCTGCTGCACCTGCCGATGCAGGGTTTCGATCTGGCTTTGCAGCTGGGCGGCCCGCAGCACAGCGGCTTCCAGCGCCGTGGCCGCCTTTTGCTGCGCCGTTTGCAGGGCGACACACTGCTGCTTCATCTGCTCGATCTGCTGCAGCGCCTGCTGCTTGGTGCGGTGGGGCAGCTGCTGAGCCAACTGTTGGCCCAGTGCCTTTCGGCCGTCCTGCTCAGCGGTCAGGCGGGCCAGCTGGGCCCGGGCGCTCTCCCCTGCTGTGCGCAGAACTTCCAGCTGCTGTTCCTGTTGGGGCAGTGCTTTTTGCAATCTGTCTGCCTCGCGGCGGTCGGCTTCGGCCTGCCGCAGGGCGACGGTGTTGGCCTGCTGCTGGGCACGGATCTGTGCAGCAGCGGCTTTCAATGGGTCGGCGGCAGCTTGCCACCCCTGCAACCCCATTGCTTCTTCCACCGCAGCCTGCGCCTGGGCTGCGGCAGCCTGCGCCGCTGCAGCGCGGCCTGCACAGGCAGCACTGTCAACACGGGCAGCTTCGGCAGCGGTATCTGCTGCGGTACGCAGTGCTTTCAGAGCTGCTTCGGTGGGGGCTTCCACCTGTACTGCCGCGGGGGCCGGATGGGTGGTGGAACCGCACACCGGGCAAGGGGTGCCCGCCGTTAAGGTTTGGGCCAGC
This sequence comes from Faecalibacterium sp., assembly GCA_017483235.1. Taxonomy (GTDB): domain Bacteria; phylum Bacillota; class Clostridia; order Oscillospirales; family Ruminococcaceae; genus Faecalibacterium. The sequence goes on from JAFULE010000047.1 coordinate 5,118, forward strand.
ATACCGGCCTGCGCATCCAGAAATGCCTGCTCGGCAGCATCAGCCCTCTGCTTTGCTGCCGCTGCTGCCGCGCGGCTTTGGGTGTATTTCGTCTGTGCAGCCGCCAGCGCCGCCTCGGCTGCAGCACCGTCGCTTACCGCCACCTGTGCAGCCTGCACCCGGCGCAGCCGGTCAGCCAGCTGTTGCTTTTGGCCTTCCAATCGGACGCTTTCCGCTTCGGCGGCGGATAGTTTCTGCAAACGCAGCCGGGCGGCAGCCACCGCTTCGGCCAGCGCAGCATGCTCGGCCTGCTGTGCGGTGTGGCGACCCTGAAATTGTTCCAACAGCTGCTGTTGCTCGCGGTATTCCTGCCGCACCTGCTCCAGCCGGTCGTACTCGGGCAGGCGCTGCTGTGCCGCACCGATTTGGGCAGTAAGGGGGGCGATTTGCTCAGCCGCTTGATCGGCTTCCTTTTTCTGCCGGCGCAGTTCTTCCATCCGCGGAGCCTGTGCGGCAGCCTGCTGCTGCAGCGCTTGCAACAGCCGCACAGCCTCGGCGTTCTTTTTTGCCACAGCCAACTCGGCCTCGGCAGCAAGCAGCCGGGCCTCGGTCTCGGCCAGCACGGTATTGCTCTGCTGCTGCAGTGTCTGGTCGGCGGCAATGCATTCAGCCAACCAGACAGCGCCGCCCTCGGCCAGATCGGTGCCGGCACGCTGAATCAGCACCAGTTTTTCCTCTTCCTGCTGCGGGGTATCGGTTTGTACCCCCTGCAGGTACTGGCGCAGGCTGCGTTCGCCGTCCCTCACCTGATTTTCCAACGTGCGCTCTTCCTCTTTCAGCTTTTCCTGCAGCCGCTGGTAAGGGCGGGTGCCGAATATTTCCCGGAAAATTGCGCTGCGTTCCTTGGTGTCGGCGGTCAGCAGCTTGAGAAAATCGCCCTGTGCGATCATGGCGATTTGCATAAACTGCCGCCGGTCCAGCCCAATGATCCGACCCACCGTTTCGGTTACCTCGGAAGCACGGGTTACGGGGGCGCGGCCATCGGCAAACTCCAGCAGTGCCTCGGCCTTTTGGGTCACCATACCGCCGCCGCGTTTGGCAGGGCGGTCGTATTCGGGGCTGCGCTGTACGGTATAGTGCACACCCCGGTATTCAAATACCAGCCGGGCAAAGGTGGGGGTTTCGGGGGCAGCGTATTTGCTGCGCAGCATGGCAGGGCTGCGGTTTTGGCCGCTGGGTTCACCATACAGGGCAAACACAATGGCATCAAAGATGGTGGTTTTGCCCGCACCGGTGTCGCCGGTGATCAGATACAGGCCGCTTTGACCCAACGAATCCAGTGCAAGGGTCACTTCGCCCGCATAGGGGCCAAAGGCACTGAGGGTAAGGGTAATAGGTCTCATTGGCCGGCCTCCTTTTCCCAGATGGATTCGATCAGGCCGGCGCAGAATTCTGCCTGCCGGGCGGTCATAGGCTGATTGTTCTGCTGCTCGTACAGGTCCATAAAATGCTGCAGCGGAGTTTTGGGCGCGGCAAGCTCGGCTGCAGCCACCTGCTGAACCGCCCGGGTGCGACGGTTGTCGTAGTCCAGACAAAGCAGGTTGGGGTACACACCTCGCAGCCGGCCCAGCGCCTGCGGCACCTCATCCTCGTCGGTCAGGGTGATGTACAGGTAATCCTCGGCGGCAAGGGCGGGATCGGTCAGCTGCAAAAAGCTGCCCCGCAGCCGTCGCACTGCCCGTAGGGGGGCCAGCGGCAGGGTATGCACGATGGTTTCCTCTGCGGTCAGCTCCACCATGGTCACACTTTTCTGCTGCCCGGCTTCGGAGAAAGAGTAGGCCAGCGGCGAGCCACAATACCGCACAGTAGGCCGCCCCACGCTTTGGGGGCTATGGATATGCCCCAGCGCCACATAGTCAAAGCCGGCAAAGGCCGAAACCTCCACATTGTCCACACCGCCCACCGAGACCTCCTCGGAATCACAGCGTGACGCACCGGTAACGAACTGATGGGCCGCCAGCACACTGCGCACTCCGGCGCGGCGAGGCAGCTGATTCACCGCAAAGCGAACCGCGCTGTTGTAGCTTTCGTAATCCTCGGCGGTGCCCTGCTCGGCCCAGACATGACGCACCGGCGCCGGCTTTAAAAAGGGCAGCAGCCAGAAATCCACCTCGCCCTGTTCGTCCTGCAGGGTAACCGACACCGGCTGCTGATCGTAAGGCGGCGAAATATACACCCCGCCTTTCTGCAGCAGCTGGGCGCCAAAAGCCACACGCTCGGCCGAATCGTGGTTGCCGCTGGTCAGCAGCACGGTGCAGCCCATGGCCGAAAGCCGGGTCAGAAATTCGTCGCACAGATGCACCGCTTCGGCCGGAGGCACCGGCTTATCGTACAGGTCGCCGGCAATGATCACCGCTGCAGGCTGATGTTGCTGCGCAAGGGTCAGCACCTGCTGCAAAATATGCTTCTGATCCTCCAGCAGGCTGCATTCGTGCAGGCGCTTGCCCAGATGCAGGTCGGAGAGGTGGAAAAATTTCATGGCAGAAATATCCTTTCCGGGGCCGCGCCCCGCTTGTATCTGCTTCCCATTTTACACGGTTTTGTGCCAAAACAAAAGAGGGGGATGCTGCCGTTTTGCATTTTGAACCGTCCGGGGCATTTTGCGGCACATTCCCCTTGCCTGCTGCGGCGCAGACAGCAAAAAACCGCCCGGCCCCAAAATGGGGGCGGGCGGCGAAAACCGATTTCAGGTTCCCGAAACGGCCAATTACTCGGCGTCTCTCAGGGGGAACTCGATGATCTTCTTGGGGCACTTGGTGGCGCAGATGCCACAGCCGGTGCACTTGGAGTAGTCGATACGGGCCACGTTGTTCACGACCTTGATCGCTTCCTCGGGGCAGTTGCGCTGGCACAGGCCACAGCCGATGCAGGTGGTACTGCATTCCTTCATGGAAACACGGCCGGGCTCGTGGTTGGAGCACAGAACCACAGGCTTATCCTTTTCCTCATGCATCCAGATGATCTTCTGGGGGCAGGCAGCCTTACAGGCACCACAACCGGTGCACAGGTCCTTATCAACAACGGCCACATGGTCAACCACCTTGATGGCATTGAACTTACAGGCCTTGGTGCAGTCGCCGAAGCCCAGGCAGGCAAAGTTGCAGGCCTTGGGGCCACGGTACAGCTTGCTGGCAGCCAGGCAGCTGTCCATACCCATGTAATCGAACATGGGCTTGCAGTGCTCGGTGTTGCCCTGGCAGCCGATAACGGCCTTCTTTTCCTTAACGGTGGTTTCCACGCCCATCACAGCGGCGATGGCCTGCGCACAGGCGGTGCCGCCAGGGGCACACAGGTTAGCGGGAACGCCGTTTTCAACAACAGCCTTGGCGTAGTCGGCACAGCCGGCGTAGCCACAGCCGCCGCAGTTGGCACCTGCCAGGCAGGCGTTCACTTCGGCAATACGGGGATCCTCATAAACCGCCATGAACTTGGCGGCAACAACCAGGATGGTAGCGCCGACAGCGCCCAGAACGGTGCAGAGGATAACAGCCAATGCGATATTCATGTGTTTTTCCTCCTACTTATGCGCCAAAGATGCCTTCAACGATGCCGCCAAAGCCCATGAAGGACAGGCTGCAGATGGCAGCCGCCACCAGGGTGATGGGCAGGCCCTTGAAGCACTCGGGGGGATTGGCAGCCTCAACGCGCTTGCGCACGCCGCTGAACATGACCATAGCCAGCATAAAACCAGCACCGGCGCCAACCGCACAGATCATGGCTTCGGCAAAGGCATAGCCAAAGCCGAACTTAACCACATCACCGGCGTAGTTGTCAACGTTCAGAACGGTAACACCCAGCACGCAGCAGTTGGTGGTGATCAGGGGCAGATAAACGCCCAGACTGTTGTACAGCGGGGGCATATACTTCTTCAGAATAATCTCGATCAGCTGAACCAGCACGGCGATGATCAGAATGAAGACGATAGTCTGCAGATAACCCAGATCGTTGGCATCCAGCAGGAAGATCTGGATGGGGAAGGTAACGGCAGTGGCCAGCGCCATAACGAAGATAACGGCGCAGGACATACCAAATGCAGAATCCAGCTTTTTGGAAACGCCCAGGAAGGGGCAGATGCCCAGGAACTTCGCCAGCACGTAGTTGTCGACCAGAACCATGCTGAAGAAGATGGATGCCAGTTTAATACCCAGTTCCATTAGTTCTCCTCCTTTTTAGCACAGCCGATCTTACGATCGATCTTGTTGTTGGTCTTGGTTTCGTACCACACCACCAGAGCCATCAGCACACCAAAACTGAAGAAGCCGCCGGGGGCGCTGGTCATCAGGGTGAAGCGGTCGATGCTTTCGGGCACGATGGTAATGCCCAGCCAGCTGCCGTTGCCAATGATCTCACGCATGGAGGACATGCCCACCAGAGCCAGGGTAAAGCCAATGCCCATGCCCACGCCGTCCAGAGCAGAATCCACAACGGTGTTTTTGCAGGCGAACATCTCGGCACGGCCCAGAATGATGCAGTTAACAACGATCAGGGGCAGGTAAACGCCCAGAGCGGTGTCCAAAGCAGGCAGGAACGCCTTGACCACCATCTGCACCAGAGTAACAAAGGTGGCAATGATGGTGATGTAGCAGGGCAGATGCACCTTATCGGGGATCACCTTGCGCAGCGCGGAGATAACGATGTTGGAGCAGATCAGAACGACGGTAGCCGCCGCACCCATGCCCAACGCGTTGGAAACCGCAGTGGTAACGGCCAGGGTGGGGCAGGTGCCCAGCACCAGGCGCAGAACAGGGTTTTCTTTGATGAGGCCGTTGGTTACGATACTCATCTTGCTTTTTTCAGCCATGATTTACGCAGCCTCCTTTATGCATTCATTGCAGCGAAGCACTCCAGAGCGGCATTCACAGCAGAAACTGCAGCCTTGCTGGAAATGGTCGCGCCGGTAATACCGTCCACGCCGTCAGCCTTCAGGGTGACAGAACCGGACTTGCCCTTCAGAGCATCGGCAAAAGCCACGCCCTCAGCGTTGCCGTCCCACAGCTTCATGCCGAAGCCGGCAGACTCGGCGTTCTGCATGAACTTGACGGCCAGAATCTTGCCCTCGGCATCCACCGAGATAATAACAGGTACAGCACCGCCGTAGCCCTTGCCCTCGGCCTGGAAGCACCAGCCGGCACCGTTGGTGGCTTTCATCACTGCAATGATGCCCTCCACGGGGGCCTGAGCGGTCAGATCCTCAAAGCCGTCGGCTTCAGGCAGAACTTCCTGATAGGCGGCCTGAGCGGCAGCCAGTTCGGCAGCCTCAATAATGGGGGCGGTAACGCTGTTGGTAAAAGCCAGCAGCGCACTGGTAATCACACAGATCACAGTCAGCACGATGATGGGCTTTACGATGGTTTCAAAAGTAGAAGAAGTGTTTTTCACGTCGCTCATTTCGCTGCCTCCTTCTTCTTCTCAGGCTTTACATAGCCATAGGGGATCTGACGGGTCAGATCGTTGATGTAGGGCACAAACAGGTTCATCAGCAGGATGGCGAAGGAAACGCCCTCGGCCATGTTGGCATAGAAACGAATGCCACAGGTGATGATGCCCAGACCAATGCCGAACACGATCTTGCCCTTCAGGGTAAAGGGGCTGGTAACATAGTCGGTGGCCATGTACACGGCACCGAACAGCAGGCCGCCGCTCAGCACCTGAACCATCATGTTCTGGCCGCACAGCAGGCTCATCACAGCCACGGTAACAACATAAGTAACGGGGATGGCGGGGCTGATGGTCTTGGTCCACACCAGATAGACAAAGCCGATCAG
>JAFULE010000006.1 GCA_017483235.1 Faecalibacterium sp.
CGGGATTTTCCCGGTGTGGATGAACTGCGGGCACTGACAAAGCAGGACATTGACCGGGCCATGATCGCCGCGCTGCAGCAGACCATCGACTTTGTGCAGCAAAGCGGAAAAACGGTGGACTCCATGTCCCGCAAAGCGCTGGAGTATCTGCTGGAATACAGCAGTATCTCCGAACAGAATTGAAAGAAAACACAATGCAGGTCACCTTGACCGGGATGTAGACGGCGTATCTGCGCCGCCCCAAACGCAGTGCCGTTATTGGTCGCTGCTCAGGAAAGGAACTACACTATGAGCCAACAGCCCCGCAAAATCAATACCAACCGTGCCCGCCACACCGGGCAGGAGCCTGCCCATAGCGTGCAGCAGCCGGCAGCCCACAGCGAAGTGGGGGCTGCCGCTTCCCGTGCACGCGCGGCCAAGGCAAAAAAGAAAAAGAAGTTCCGCGTGCGCTGGTGGATGCCGGTGCTGGTGGTTCTGGCGCTGGTGGGCGGCGTGTTTGCCTATGCATGGAACTATGTGCACAGCATTACTCAGGAGATCAAGCCCGACAGCGGCACGGCTGTGATCGACGAGGTGGTCAAGACTGCCCCCGAATATTCCGGCGATGTGGTCAATGTGCTGATCTGCGGCATCGACTATTCGGGCGGCGGCGGTGCCACAGCCGACGGTACCAACGACGGCCTGACCGATATGATCCTGTACTTCCAGTTTGATGTGAAGAACAGCAAGGTGAACATGTTCCAGATCCCCCGCAACACCTATGTGGGCGGTAAGATCACCTGTTCCAACACCACCGGCAAGACCTATCGGGCCAACAACGGCCAGATCAACTCGGTTATGACCTCCAACCGCAGCGAAAACGGCGGCGCCAGCGTGGCCGCCCTGGCTGATGTGATCGCTCACAGCTACCGGCTGCCCATCGACTATTACGGCACCATCAATATGGATGCGCTGAAGACTCTGGTGGATGTGTTTGGCGGCATTGAGGTGAATGTACCCCAGACCATCAGCTATGGCGGAAGCACCATCAAAGCCGGTTACCATCTGCTGAATTCGGATGAGGTAGAGTTCCTGCTGCGTAACCGCAAAACCTATGCCGACGGCGACATCGGCCGCCTGAACATGCAGCGTGAATTTTATGCGGCGCTGTTCCGCAAGGTGCGTACTGCCACCGTTGCCGACCTGATCAAGCTGGTGCCCTATGTGGCATACTATATCGAAACCGACTGCCCGGTAACCACCCTGATCTCGCTGGCCATCTCGTTTTTGAAGGTGGACAGTGCCGATATTATGATCTGCCAGTCGCCGGTGTATATGGGCAGCACTTATTACAACGACGTTCATTCGGTGGTGGTTGGTTCCCGCGCCGACAATGCCGATCTGCTCAATCTGTATTTCCGGGAGTACATGACCGAGATCCCGGTGGAAATGATGGCCATTCCTGAGTGGCCCCATGGCAGCACGGCCACCAACCCCAACGTGCAGTATATGGGTCAGTATGACCAGAGCGCCAACGAAACCATCGACGACGGCAAGACTTCGCTGGACGAGGAAAATATCTACGCATCGTAACGAAACAAAGGAGTTATTATGAACCTGCAGGATCCTAAGACCCTTGCTTTGGAAATTGCCAAGGCTTTGGATAAAAAGAAGGCCGACAGCATCAAGGTGCTGAAGGTGCACGACCTTACCGTGCTGACCGATTATTTTGTCATTGCTTCGGGTGGCAGTACCACCCATGTGGCGGCTCTGGCCGACGAGGTGGAATACGTGCTGGATCAGCAGGGCGTCAAACCCTACCACACCGAAGGCTATGACACCAAAAACTGGGTACTGCTGGATTATTCCAGCGTGATCGTGCACGTGTTTGTGCCCGGCACCCGCGATTTCTATGATCTGGAGCATCTTTGGGCCGACGGCGAGGAAGTGGATCTGACCGAGATCCTGGCCGAAAACGACGCCCTGTAATATGGCTGAACTGCGCCCCACGCCTGCGTGGGGCTGCGTTTGATACGAGGGAAAATTTTATAAACAGTTGGAGTTGATTCAAAATGAAGTATGATTACCAGGCCGCAGAGGCCAAATGGCAAAAGGTTTGGGCAGACGAAAAGACCTTCGCCGCCAAAATCGACCACTCCAAACCCAAATTCTATGCGCTGGTGGAGTTTCCGTACCCCTCGGCTGCCGGATTGCATGTAGGCCATCCCCGCAGCTACACCGCGCTGGATGTGGTGGCACGCAAGCGCCGGCTGTGCGGGTACAATGTGCTGTACCCCATGGGCTGGGATGCCTTTGGTCTGCCCACCGAAAACTTCGCCATGAAGAACCACATCCATCCCGAAATCGTTACTGCCAGCAACGTGGGCCGCTTTAAGGCCCAGCTGCAGAGCCTGGGCCTGAGCTTTGACTGGGACCGCGAGGTGAACACCACCGATCCCAGCTATTACAAGTGGACCCAGTGGATCTTCCTGCAGCTGTTCAAAAAGGGTCTGGCCTACAAGAAGGAGATGAACGTCAACTTCTGCACCGGCTGTAAGGTAGTTCTGGCCAACGAAGAGGTGGTCAACGGCGTATGTGAGCGCTGCGGCAGCCCTGTTGTGCATAAGACCAAGAGCCAGTGGATGCTCAAGATCACCGAATATGCCGACCGTCTGATCGACGATCTGGACGGTCTGGACTTCATTGAGCGTGTTGCCACCCAGCAGAAAAACTGGATCGGCCGCAGCTACGGTGCCGAGGTGAACTTTACCGCCACCACCGGCGAGACCATCACCGTGTACACCACCCGCTGCGACACCCTGTTCGGTGCCACCTACATGGTGCTCAGCCCCGAGCACGCGCTGGTGAAGAACTGGCTGGCCGAGGGCAAGCTGGCCAATGCCGCCGAGGTACAGGCCTATCAGGAGGCCGCTGCCCGTAAGAGCGATTTTGAGCGTACCGAGATGAATAAGAACAAGACCGGCGTGCGTCTGGCCGGCGTGGAAGCTGTGAACCCGGTAAACGGCAAGCAGATCCCCATCTTCATTTCGGACTATGTTCTGGCCACCTACGGCACCGGCGCCATTATGGCGGTGCCCGCCCACGACACCCGTGACTGGGAGTTTGCCAAGAAGTTCGATCTGCCCATCCTCGAGGTGGTGCAGGGCAATACCCCGTCCAATCTGGACGAGGCCGCTTTTACCGATGTTGCCACCGGCACGCTGGTCAACTACGGCACTCTGAACAATGAGGGCACCATTTCCCTCCAGGGCAATTTCGAGAATCACGGCACCGTCATCGGCAACGAGCCCATGGATGCCGCGGATCTGCTGATCCAGCAGCTGACCGGCGACGGGGATGTGGTCATCAGCGAGTCCATTACCCTGAATGAGGACTTTGAGATCACC
>JAFULE010000048.1 GCA_017483235.1 Faecalibacterium sp.
AGCCTTCGGGGCAAGTATTCCCGCAAAGATGGTCGATTTTGCGGCGCAGCTGTGCTAAAATAAACCCAATACAGGAAAAAGGCGGTGCCGACGGTGCATATTCTGGAAATGAAAGATGGATTGCTGCTGATGAAAGAGCAGCAGCAGATTGGTGCTTGCCGGTTTTGTGCGCAGGGGCAGCAAACCCTGATCACCGACTTTTCCATCAGCGAGTCGTGGCGGCGGCGGGGCTACGGCACCTATCTGGCCAAAGAATTGCTGCGCCGCACCGGCGGCTATGCAAAAGAGAACGGCAGCCTGCACCAACTGGCTGTGCCGCCGCAAAACGATGGAGAAGCTGCCTTCTGGCAAAAGATGGGCTTTGCACCGGCCGAGGGAACGGGGGCATGGCTGCGCCGCCATACAGTGGACCTGAGCGCAGTAAAATTTGCGCAGGAGTTTCTGGCCGGGCGGCTTGCCGCGCCGACTTTGTGTGTGGATGCCACCTGCGGCAACGGCGGCGATACCGAATTTCTGTGCCGGCTGGTCGGGTCCAAGGGACAGGTGCTGGCCATGGACATTCAGCCGCAGGCCATTCAGGCCACCCGTGCCCGGCTGCAGCAGGCTGGCGTCGACCCGGCACAATGTAGCCTTGTGTGCGGCAGCCATGCAGACCTGCTACAATATGTACAGCCCGGTACCGCCGATGCGGTGATGTTCAATTTTGGTTGGCTGCCCGGGGCCGAGCATCAGGTGTTTTCCACCGCCGAAAGCAGCATTCCGGCACTGCAGGCAGCCCTGACCGCGTTGCGCAGTGGCGGCATTTTAAGCGCAGTGCTGTACAGCGGTAAGGTGATTGGCAGCGACGAAAAACAGGCGGTGCTGCACTGGCTGCGCACGCTGCCGCTGCGGCAATACACCGTGCTGGTGTGCGAGTTTGCCAACTGGGCCGAAACAGCCCCGCTGCCCTGTTTTGTGATGAAAAAATAAAAAAACACAGAGTCCGCCCATGCAAAAGGGTTGGCTCTGTGTTTTGGTTTGCGAAGATGCGGTCAGGCCACACGCAGGTGAGGTACCGTCTGCTGCTGGGGCTGCTGAGCGGACACAGGAGGATGATACAGCCGCACACCGGCACGGTACAGCTGTGCAGCGTGGTGGGCCTGTGCGTCGCGGCGGGCGCGGCGCTCGGCCCGGCGCTCGATGCGCTGGATGCAGTTGTACAGCCGGCAAACCAGCAGCCCCATCACCACTTCGGCGCCAAAGGCACACAGGGCGATCACACCGCCGTAGGCAAAGGTACCCAGGACCATGGCCATGCCAAGGCCCAGAAACAGGATCGAAAGCTCCATCATCGACTTTTTCATTTATTAAAACCTCCCGCAAATGAAGTTTGAATACAACCATGTGTTGTTGCTATGTCTGGATTATAATACAACTAACGGTTGTCTGTCAAGGCTGTTTTACAACAAAAATTCGGATTTTTTTCGGTTTCGCCCTTTACAGTTACCACTTTTTGTTGTATATTGGGTTTAGAAAACGATTGCAAAGGAGCGTTTGCCATGGCATTCTCTCAGCTTTTGAAAGAAGCGCGCAAGAAGAAACGTCTCAGCCAGACCGAGCTGGCTGTCAAGCTGGGGGTCACCCAGCAGGCGGTGGGCAAATGGGAGGCCGGCCGGTCTTCGCCCGACCCCACCACCATTGCCCGCATTGCCGAAATTCTGGGCACCACCACCGACTATCTGCTGGGGCTGCATCAGCCCGGCCCCGAGACCGATGCCGCTGCCGAGCGTTTTTTCGGCGGCTACCGCGAAAGTCTGATCCCGGTGATCGGTACGGTCAAGGCCGGCTACGGTGCGCTGGCGTTTGAAGAGGACTACGGCAAGGAATATGCCAACGTAAAAGACCCTGCCAACTACTTTTATCTGGTGGTGCGGGGCGACAGCATGGAGCCCCGCATTCAGGACGGTGACCTTGCCCTGATCCACCGCCAGAACACACTGGACAATGGTGATCTGGGTGTTGTGGTGTTTGGCGATGAGGGCGAAGGTACCCTGAAAAAGTACATTCAGCGGGGGAACAGCATCATTCTGCGGGCCTTTAACCCCGATTACGAAGACAAGGTGATCAAAGGGGAAGAGCTGAACCATCTGTACATTGCCGGAAAAGTTGTGGAAACCAAAGCCAAGTGGTAAGCGCTTACTGCCCGCTTCGGTTCCATGGCTGCAGTATACCAGAGTAACAGTCCGTTAAACGGGCTTTATTGTGCTATTCATTATTAAAATTTCTGCCGGGGCGCACACGGGTGCGCACCCGGCCTTTTTGTTCCCAAAGAAAAGGAAAGGAGGAAAGCAGATGGAACAATCGGTGATGGACAAGCTGATCATTCTGGCCGACAGCGCCAAATACGACGTGGCCTGTACCTCGTCGGGCAGCAGCCGCGCCGGCCGGGCCGGCATGATAGGCAGCGCCTATGCTCCGGGCTGCTGCCACACCTTTACTGCCGACGGGCGCTGTGTCAGCCTGTTGAAGGTACTGTTGACCAACTGCTGTGCCTTCGACTGCGGCTATTGCGTCAACCGCCGTTCCAACGATTTGCCCCGCGCCGCCTTTACCCCACGGGAGCTGGCCGAACTGACCATCGAATTTTACCGCCGCAATTACATCGAGGGGCTGTTTTTATCCAGTGCGGTGCTAGTAAGCCCTGACTATACCACCGAGCTGATGATCAAAGCGCTGACCTTGCTGCGGCAGGAATATCGGTTCAACGGCTATATCCACGCCAAGGCCATCCCGGGCACCAGCCCTGAGCTGATCGCACAGCTGGGGCTTCTGGCCGATCGGTTGAGTGTGAACATCGAACTGCCCAGCGAGCGCAGTCTGGGGCTTTTGTGCCCTGACAAGGCCCGCCGTTCCATCTTCAGCCCCATGCGGCAGATCGCTTCGGCCAGCGCCGCCAGCAGCCGGGAGCTGACCGTGTACAAAAAGGCGGCACCCTTTGCCCCTGCCGGCCAAAGCACCCAGATGATCGTGGGGGCCAGCCCTGAAAGTGATTATCAGATCCTGCGGCTGACCGAGGGGCTTTATCAGAAATACAGCCTGCGACGGGTGTTTTTTTCGGCCTATATCCCGGTGGCGGAGGATACCCGCCTGCCCGCACTGGACACAAAGCCGCCGCTTTTGCGGGAGCACCGGCTGTATCAGGCCGACTGGCTGCTGCGGTTTTATCAGTTCCGTGCCGACGAAATTCTGGACGAGGAAAACCAAAACTTTAACCCCTATCTCGACCCCAAATGCAACTGGGCGCTGCACCATTACCATCTGTTTCCGGTGGATGTGAACCGGGCGCCCTTCGAGATGCTGCTGCGGGTGCCGGGCATCGGCCCCACCAGCGCCAAACGCATCCGCGCCGCGCGCCGGCAGGCCAGCCTGGGGCTGGATGAGCTGCGGCGCATGGGTGTGGTGCTGAAGCGGGCGCAGTATTTTATCACCTGCCGAGGCTTTGCCGGCGCCCACACCGAAGCCGGCAGTGCGGGCCGGCAGCGAATTGTGCGGGCGCTGATCGATCCCGGGGCATTCAATGCCGGGTGCGAGCAGCTGAGTTTGTTCAGTGCGCCGGCGGTGCAGCAGCTGGCTGCGGGCGGCATGGCCCCGCGCCTTGCCGGCAAACTGGTACAGGAGGAGGCGATCACATGTTTGGCCAAAGCGATTTAGAGCAGTGGCTGTGCCCGGCCCATTCGCTGCCTGCCGGGGCGCGGTATGCCCCGCCGGCGCAGCGCCGGGGCAGTGCGCGCCCGGTGCGCAATGCCGACGTCGTGTATCGGTACGACGTCGGCTTTGAGGGTTTTTTGTGCTGTGTGTTCGAGAGCTTTTCCAGTCATGAGGTGCCCTTTGCGGTGTGGACGCCCGAGCGGGAAACGACCACCCTGTACCCGGTCAAGCAGATTGAAACCGACCCGCAGAAAGCCGGCCGGGTATTTGCCAGCTTTGCTAAAAAACTGGGCAAGGACACCGAGCGACTGATCATGACCTGTTTTCTTTCGGGGCGGGATGACAAAGAGGTGCTGATGCTGCGTTTTCTGCATCTGGCGTATGCCACTGGGCCGGGGGTGTTGGCGCTTTTGGGCCACCCGGATGTGGCACCGATGTACGCCATGCAGAAGCACACCGCCCGCGAGGTGGAAAAATGGATGGGTTTTATCCGCTTTGAGGAAAGCGGCGGTATGTTGGGCGCGGTGATCCACCCTAAAAACTATGTGCTGCCGCTGCTGAAAAATCATTTCTGCAATCGCTTCCCCGAAGAGAATTTTCTCATCTACGATGCCACCCACATGGCGGTGCTGCTGTATCAGGATCACAAGGCCACTCTGACCGAGTTGGCTGCCCCGCTTACTCTGCCCAGCCCCGACGAAAAAGAAAGCTATTATCAGCAGCTGTGGAAGCAGTTTTACAACACGCTGGCCATCCAGCAGCGGCGCAACGAGAAGTGCCGACGCACCTTGTGCCCCAAGCGGTACTGGGCCGATATGACCGAGCTGCGGGATGAGCTGTAAGTTTTGCAACAGGAGGAAAGGAAATGCCGGAAATAAAAATTTACGAGCAGGTGGATGATGTCCTGCTGAAGTTTGCGGTGATTCTGGCAAGGCACCGGGGCCAGTGGGTGCTGTGTAAACACCGGCAGCGCACCACATGGGAGACGCCCGGCGGACACCGTGAACCCGGTGAAACCATATTGGAAACAGCCTGCCGCGAACTGACAGAAGAAACCGGCGCATTGAAATTTACGATTCGGCCGGTGTGCTGTTATTCGGTCACCGGAAAAAGCCGTGTGGTGCCCACGGGCGAAGAAACTTTTGGCGGGCTGTTTTACGCCGAAATCACAGAATTTGAGCAGCAGCTGAACAGCGAAATGGAACGCATTGCGCTGTTTGATACCCTGCCGCGAGCTTTGACCTATCCACAAATCCAACCGACGCTTCTGGCTGAATTTTTGCGCCGGGAAAAAGGTTGAGCACCTCAAATGGAAAAAATGCACGCAAACAGGCCATTGTTTGCAAATAATTCATAGCTTCCCCTTTGCTTGGCCGCGCAAATATGCTATACTATGCGGTAGTTTGACCGGCTTGCCGGCAAGTACACAACCGGCCCCTGTGTTGGGCCTACAGAAAAAGGAGTTTGCAACATGATCCGCATTACCATGGAAGACGGCTGCATTATCGAGATCGAGCTGAACGAGAGCGCTGCCCCCATCACCTGCGAAAACTTTACCAAGCTGGTCAACAGCGGCTTTTACAACGGCCTGACCTTCCACCGTGTCATCCCCGGCTTTATGATCCAGGGCGGCTGCCCCCTGGGCACCGGCACCGGCGGCCCCGGCTGGAACATCAAGGGCGAGTTTGCTTCCAACGGCGTGGCCAACCCCATCAAGCACACCCGTGGTGTGATCAGCATGGCCCGCAGCATGATGCCCAACAGCGCCGGCAGCCAGTTCTTTATCATGCACAAGAACGCCCCCCATCTGGACGGCCAGTATGCCGCCTTTGGTCAGGTGGTGAACGGCATGGATGTGGTGGACCGCATTGCCGCCGTGGCAACCGACTGGAACGACAAGCCCCGCACCCCGGTCAAGATGGCCAAGGTGGAAGTGGTTTGATCGGCCTGACCCGATAACAGAAAATCAAAGCGCCCCCGCCGGCTGGCGGGGGCGCTTTGTGCGTTTGTGCTGCAGAAAAAGCTGAGATTTGTGCATTGATGACGAAAGTTTTTGGCGTTGGCGGTTGTGAACCAATTACCCTTTGCGTACAAAAGACGGTTGTGATATCTTTACACTGGATGAGTATGAGGGGGCTGCGGCCCAGTGTGAAGAATGCGGAAGGATTTTGAGATGAAGCTGCACGATTATCTGGAAACCGATCTGAATTTTTACAAAAAAGTGGCGTCGGTGGCCATTCCGGTCACAGCGCAGAATCTGATCACCATTGGCGTGAATATGATGGACACCATCATGCTGGGTTCGCTGGGCGAGATCGCTCTGTCGGCTTCTTCGCTGGCAAACCAGTTCATCAGCCTGTTTCAGATTTTTTGCATGGGTCTGGGCATGGGCGCATCGGTGCTTACCTCGCGCTATTTTGGCGCAAAGGACAATCGCTCGCTGAAAATGGTCATCACGGTGGCATGGCGGTTCTGTCTGGGGCTGGCGGTGCTGTTTACGGTGGCGGCCGCCCTTGCCCCCGAAACCATTCTGCGTTTGTACAGCAACGAAGCCGATGTGATTGCAAACGGTGCGATCTATCTGCGCTGGTCGCTGCCCACCTTTGTGATGGGCGGCATGGCGCTGGTGACCACCAACATCATGCGCAGCATCAACCTGACCAAGGTGCCGCTGGTTACCTCGGTGATGGCCTTTTTCATCAATGTGGGTGCCAACTGGATCTTCATCTACGGCAAGCTGGGTGCCCCGGTCATGGGGGTGGCCGGCGCGGCACTGGGCACCGTGATCGCCCGCGTGTTCGAATTCAGCTGCATCTGCGGCTATTTCGTATTTGTGGACAAGACCATCCGCTATCGTCTGCGGGACTTTTTCGGCCGCTGCCGCGGCGTGCTGGGTGAATACATCAAAACCAGCCTGCCGGTGCTGATCAGCGACGGCCTGCTGGGGCTGGGCAACAACGCGGTGGCCATGGTGATCGGCCGCATGGGTGCTCAGTTCGTTTCGGCCAATGCCATCACCACCGTGGTACAGCAAACCAGCACCGTGTTTGTGCAGGGTGTGTCCTTTTCGGCCACCATCATCACCGGGCAGACGCTGGGGCAGGGCCGCATCAGGGATGCCGAGCGGCAGGGCTACACCTTTTTTGCGCTGGGCACGGCGCTTGGGCTGGTGGCGTGCAGCATTATCATGCTGATCAAAACGCCGGTGATCAACGCCTACAACATCACCCCCGAAACCACCGCCATTGCCCACCAGCTGATGAACGCCATTGGCTTGATCATCGTGTTTCAGGCCATGAACAGTATCCTGACCAAAGGGGTGCTGCGGGGCGGCGGCGACACCCGCTTTCTGATGGTGGCAGACATTCTGTTTTTGTGGGTGGTGTCCATTCCGCTGGGCGCGTGTGCTGGCCTTGTGTGGGGGCTGCAGCCGTTCTGGGTGTATGGTGCGCTGAAGGCCGACCAGGTGATCAAGGCGATCTGGTGTGTGTTCCGGCTGCGCAGCGGCAAGTGGATCAAAAAAATCGAGGGCGCCAAAGAATAACCAAGCAAAACCGCCGGGTGCAGAACATCTGCACCCGGCGGTTTTTATTTTTCTGCCAGGGTGGTGTAGACCACGGCGGCTACAAAATCGCGGGGGGTTACGGCGGCAAACACCGCGTCGGCGCCGGCCTTTTCCTCGCCGGCCAACACCGTGCGGTAGCGGTCGGCCTGTTCGGGGTCATAGGCGGCAGCAAAGGCATCGCACAGCTGCTGCACTGTGTACAGCCGGGTGGGGTCAACCCCGGCCTGCTCGGCGGCAAGCTCCAGCGGGGCAAGGAGGCGCTGGTCTTTGGCGGGGCCAAACAACTGCACGGCGGTCAGGGCGGTAAGGGCAAGGGCCGGAGCCTCTTCGGTAATGCGGTCCAGCACAGCGTCGTACCGGGCACTAAAATCGGCCAGCGCCGCAGTCTGCTCGTCACCCAATCGGATGGCATAGGCGGTGCCCTGCACCCGCCCAAAGGCGCGCAGGGTGTCGTAATAGCCCAGCTCAATATTGCGGCGGGCGACCGTGGGGTCAAATTTCAGCAGCTCGCCCAGATCCCAGTGGCTTTCGATGGTTTTGGTGGGCAGGCCGGAAAAATTCAGCTTTTTGATGCCCAGCCCGTCAATGTCCACGCACAGCAGTTCGCCGGCGCCCATCCGTTTGGCAAGGCCAAAGGGCAGATTGTCGGCATAACCGCCGTCGTAAAATTTGGCCCCGTCGATCTGCCGCGGCCGAAAAGCGGGGAAGCAGGCCGCGCTGGCGAGAAGATAATCTTTCACCTTGCCCTCGGGGATCTCGTCCACCGAAAGCTCCCGCGGGCGAATGCCGTTTTCTTTGCTGCGCTCCACGGTGACAAGGCCAAACCGGATGGAAGAAGCGCGCAGGGCGTCTTCGTCCAAAAGGCGGTCGATGATCTGCTCCAGCGGGGTTACATCCAGCCCGCCGCCTTTGACCACGTCCCGCAAAAAATCGTGCAGTTCGCCGGGGGTCAGCCGGTCGGGCAGGGTGATGATATCGTCGGTGTCGATGCTCAGCCACATATCCCGGGCCACATCGCTGAGGCCCAAGGTAAACAGGGCCCCGTTCAGGCTGCCCACGCTGGTGCCGGTGATGATGTCCGGCTTCCAGCCAAGCTCTTCCAAGGCACGCCAAACGCCCACCTGATAGCTGCCTTTGGCCCCGCCGCCGGCTAAAACCAGTGCTTTCACGGCTGCAGCCCTCCTTTCGTTGTGCCATAACGTTCTTCTATGGGGTCATTGTAGCACAACAAAGGGGCGAGAGGGTGAAAATTTTGTTACAGAGCGGCGGTATAAATGCGGATGGCATCCCGCAGAAAGGCGGCACAGCCGGCCACCGTTTTGTCGTAATAGGCGGTAAAGCGGGGGTCGGCCACATAGCCCTCGGCAAGGCCGGCGTGGGCCTGCGGGGTATAAAAGTTCCAGGTGTAGCCCAGCCAGCGGCGGTGCATGGCGGCAATGCGCTGGCCCTCGGCCCCGGCAGGGGCTTCGCCGGCGGTTACGGCGGCTTCCAGCGCAGCGCAGATGGCTTTGCCCAAGGTGTCGAAGGCGTTGTATTCTTCCTCGGTCATGCCCATCAGCTTGGCGTTGGAAGCGTTTACCGCTTGGTCACCGTACTGTTCGCGGGCCTCGGCACCGTAGGCAGCTTCATTTTGAGTCACGGTGTTTTTCTTAAATGCTTCAAATTTCTGTTTGTCGGTCATTTTGGCTCCCCCTTGTGTTTCGTCAATGGTGCGGCGCACCGTGTCGATCAGGCCGGTCAGCCGCTGCTGCTGTGCGGTCAGCTGCTGCAGATGGCTTTGAAGGGCGGCGTGCCGGTCGTAATCCGGCGCGTCCAGCAAGGTACGGATGGCTGCAAGCTCCAACCCCAGCTCGCGGTAAAACAGAATGCTCTGCAGCCGGTCCACCTGCTGTGGGCCGTAGATGCGGTAACCGGCCGAACTGATACGGGCGGGCTTGAGCAGCCCCTGCTGATCGTACCAGCGCAGGGTGCGCGGGGTGATGCCGGACAGCTTCGCCAGCGCCTGAATGGTGTATTCCATGGCGGTGCGCCTCCTTTCAAGGATAGTATAAAGCCTGACGTAACGGCAGGGTCAAGCCCTTTTTTGTAAAAAAAGATAACGCCCCGCCCGGCGACAGAACCACTGCACCGGGCGGGGCGCTTTTGTTATTCCAGATTGCCGGTCAGGCACATCACGGCCGACAAAGCGGCCAGCGGCGCGGTTTCGCACCGCAGAATGCGGGGGCCAAGGCCCACCACCTTTGCCCCGGCTTCCAGCGCCTGGGCGGCCTCTTTTTCGGCAAAGCCGCCCTCGGCCCCGGTCAGAATGGCAATGCGGGGGCTGCGGTTGAGGGGCACAGGGGTTTCGGCCAGCAGCTGCTTCAGCGGCTGGCCGCCGCCCTCGTAGCACAGCAGTACCAGATCGTACTGTTCAAAGCTGCGGCACAGCGCCCCGAAGTTTTCAAACGGCAGGGCCACATCGGGCAGCACACCCCGGCCGCACTGCTTGGCGGCCTCGAAGGCGATGCGGTTGTACCGTTCGTTTTTCTGCTCTTCCTTTTTGGGGGCGGCCACGCAGTACCGGCTGAAAAAGGGCACGAAGTGGGCAGCGCCCAGTTCGACCCCGTGGCGGATGACCTGCTCCAGCTTATCCTGCTTGGGGTAACCCACCATCAGGGTCACCTCAATGGCCGGCTCGGCGGCGCTGGGGGTGCCGGCATCCACCGCAAACTCCACCAGCTGATCGCTAAAGCCGGTGATCTCGGCGGTGTATTCGGTGCCTTTGCCGTCGCACAGGATCACCTGTTCGCCCAGCTTTGCCCGCATCACACGGGCAAGGTGATGGGCGTCGGCTCCGCGCAGTGCAGCGCGGCCATCGGCGATCTCGGCGGTAAAATAACGGTGCGGCATAAAACCTTACTCCTTTAGATTAAATCAGGCTTTGGTGCACAGAATGCATTCCCACCCGCGCTTTTCGCGGATGGCCTGCACCTTCAGCCCGGCGGCGTTCAGGGCAGCAACCACCTCGTCCTTGCGGGTATCGATGATGCCGCTGGCGATAAAGTAACCGTGGGGCTTCATCAGGGCGGGCACGGCGGGGGACAGGCTGATGATGGCGTTGGCCACAATGTTGGCCACCACCACGTCGTACTGGCCGCTGGCTTTGTCGGACAGATCGCCCACCAGCACGGTCAGCTTGTCGGCTACACCGTTCAGCGCGGCGTTTTCGCCGGCAGTGCGCACTGCTACCGGGTCAATGTCCACACCTTCGGCGCTGGCGGCGCCCAGCTTCAGGGCCGCAATGGCCAGAATGCCGCTGCCGGTGCCGATATCCAGCACCCGCTCGCCGCCGGTGATCTTTTCATCCAGCGTTTCCAGACACAGACTGGTGGTTTCGTGGCCGCCGGTGCCAAAGGCAAGACCGGGGTCAAGAATCAGCTTAACCCGATCAGTGTCATATTCCTGCCAGCTGGGCACAATGGCCAGCCGGGTGCCGATCTCCATGGGGTGGTAATATTTGCGCCAGCCGTTCTGCCAGTCGTCCTGCTCGACACCCTCGGTTTCGATGGTGTACTGGATGCGGGCCTCGTCCAGCCGGGCCTGCAGCAGAGCGATGGTCTCGGCGGGCTGGGCATCGGGCTGTACGTACAGGTGAATAATGACGATGTCGCGGGGCTTGTCCAGCAGCTCCTGCTCGATCAGGTCCACATGGGCGATCTGCTCCACCTGCCATTCCAGGTCGGAGTAATCCTCGATGTAAATGCCGCCCTCGGCGATCATGGTAGCAATGGCCTCGGCCTCATCGGCGTTGGCCTTATTCACGGTAAGGCGAATGTCGGTCCATTCCATAAAAAGGTCTCCCTTCGGTATCGGTATTCGTTGCCTTTTATTATACAACAAAACCCGGACAAAATCAGCCCACAGAGCAAAAGAATAAAGCCGGCCGGCGGGGCAATGCTTATGAACAAACCGAAAACTTTTTGTGAAAGCGGGAAAAGCACGGCCCGCAGCGAAAGAATTGGACATATTTGTTCGTATAAAATGGGCAGAGAAAGTTTGAACCGGGAAAGGAAGAACGATTTATGATGCAAAAACTGCGCCGCCGCCCGGTGGAGGTCATGCTGTGTTATCTGGCGGTATATCAGCTGTGTTTTGTGCTGCTGGAGCGCTGGCAGAGGCCTTACCATCTGGTGCACTGCCGGCTGGATGCGTATATTCCGTTCCATCAGGTATGGGTTGTGCCGTATGTACTGTGGTTTGTGTGGGTGCCGCTGACCCTGTTGTGGTTTTTAAAGCACAGTGAGGGGCTGTTCTGGCGGCTGTTTGCCGCCATTGCGCTGGGCAACACGGTGGCTACTGGGGTGTTTGCGGTGTGGCCCACCATCCAGCTGCGCCGCCGTACCCTGTACGGCAGTGATGTGTTTACATCCCTGATCCGGTTTATTTATACGGTGGATACCCCCACCAATGTCTGCCCTTCGCTGCACACCTCGGTTTCGGTGGCCATTCTGCTGGCGGTGCTGGCCAGTGGCATGGGCAAAAGCGGCAAGCTGGCGCATACCGTTATAACGGTGGCGATCTGCCTGTCCACTGTGATCATCCGGCAGCATTCCTGTGTGGATGTGTTGTGGGGGGCGGTGCTGTCGCTGGCAATGTGGTATCTGGTGGATGCCGTTATGCTGCGCAGCCATAGCCCCAAACGGAAAAAACGGCTGCGCCTGCACCGGGCATAGCGAAAAAACGGCCTGCAGTGGATTTCACTGCAGGCCGTTTTGTAATATTCAGCGCAGAAACAGCTCCAGCAAAAACACCGAGCTGCAGGCGGCCACTGCCACCACAAACAGGCTTTTGCCAAACCATGCCAGCGCCGCGCCTACCAGCAGGGCGGCCCAGCCCGAAATGGGGCTGTTGGTGGCCTGTACACTGGCGGGAAAGGTCATCACCGCCAGCGTTACATACGGTACATAGTACAGAAAGCTGCGGATGGTACGGTTTTTGATCTCTTTGCGGATCAAGGTCAGCGGCAGCACCCGGATCAGATAGGTGACCGACGCCATGGCAAGAATGTACAGGTACGGGTTGCGCTGCATCAGCCTTCGCCTCCTTTCTGCGAGGGGGCGGGTTCGTCCGCTACCGGGAACAGCACCGCCGCGGCACCGGCGATCAGCACGGTGAGCAGAATGATCTGAAAACCGCTGGAAATGCCGGCAAACAGGGGCAGGGTACTCACCGCAAAGCTGGCCGCCATCGACACCAGCACCACCCCGGCCACAACTTTGCTTTGGCGGGCGGGAGGAATGATGATGGCAAGAAACATACCGTACAAGCCCACCGACAGGGCGCTGACCAGCCGGGCAGGCAGCACGTTGCCCATGATCACACCCAGGCAGGTGCCGATTGCCCAGCCGGGAATGGCCACCGTCATGGCGCCGTAGGTGTAAAAAGGATTCAGCCGCCCCGGCACAGCCACCGAGATGGCAAAAATCTCGTCGGTTACATCAAAGCCGATCAGAAGCCGGTGCCAGATCGAGGTGTCGGGCGAAAGCTTCTGGCTGAGCGCGCAGCTCATCAGCAGATACCGGGCGTTGGCCACCGCTTCCATCAGGGCAACCTCCAGATAGCTGGCCCCGGCGGCCATCAGGGTAAAGCCGGCAAATTCACCCGCCGATGCATTCAGCAAAAAGCTGGTCAGGGTGGCCTGGCCGGCGGTCAGGCCGGCGTTTTTCGCGGCAATGCCAAGGGTAAAGGCTACCGCAAAGTAGCCCAGACCAATGGGCACACCGTCCCGGATGCCGCTGCGATATTGCGCGGCGTTGATCTTGTTTTTCATGGTCATACTTCCTTTGTTCCCTCACGCGGCCCAAACCGGCCGCATCATGTGTTTTATTGTAACGCAGTTCTTGCCGAAATCCAAGAGGCAAGGTATAATAAAAATTAAATGTGATTTTGATAAAATGAGGTATTTTGTATGCAAAACGCCACCGCTGCCGATATCATCTGGCTGAAACCGCGCACCGCAGCCCTGCTGCCCGCCGGTGCGCTGCCCGCGTCGGTGGAGTTCTGTGGCCCCCACGGTATGATCAACTACTTTCTGATCGGGCAGCTGGCCTCGGGCTTGTGCCAGCGGGACGAAGTGCAGCAGCAGGGGGGGCTGCAAAGCTTTAAGCTGTACGAAAACGAGGACGGCAGCTGGGTATTGACCGTGCGCGGCCCCAATATGGACGGTGACGCGCTGGATCTGCCCATCGAGGCCGCCGAGGTGATCGCCTTGCTGGAAAAAAACGGCATCGGCATGCCGGGGCGCCAACCGCCGCAGCCTGCCCCCGCAGCCCCGCCTTTCTGACCGGAATGGTTTAAGATTTGCAAAAGAAAAGGTTACTTTTTTGTGAATTGTACAGCATTTTGCGGCAATCTGTCGTATGATAGACGAAAGGCTGGTGAAGGCGGAAATGAAGCGATTGTTCAAACGACTGCTGGCGGTGCTGGTGCTGCTGGCAGTGGTTGTGGTCGGCGCGCTGGCATGGCGTGGTTGGCGGCTGTATCGTACCGCTTTTGCCCAAATGCCGCTGCAGCAGCTGGTGCAGCAGCGCCGCGCCGCTGCAGATTACACACCCCTGGAGCAGCTGCCGCAGATGTATCTGGACGCTGTGGTGGCGGTGGAGGATCACCGGTTTTACAAACACCACGGGGTGGACCCAATCGCCATTGGCCGGGCCATTGTGGTGGACCTTGCAACCCTGAGCTTTGCCGAGGGTGGCAGCACCCTGACCCAGCAGCTGGCCAAAAATTTGTATTTTACCCATGCAAAAACCCTTGACCGCAAGGTGGCCGAGGTGTTTGCCGCGTGGGAATTGGAAAAAGCCCTGACCAAGCAGGAAATATTGGAGCTGTACGCCAACAGCGTGTATTTTGGCAGCGGCTGCTATTCCATCGGGTCGGCATCACAGCGCTATTTCGGCTGTGCACCGGCCGCTTTGAACGGCGCCCAGTGTGTGATGCTGGCTGGGCTGCCCAAGGCCCCCAGTGTGTACGACCCCAGCGACGGCGAACACAGGTTGGCGCTGCAGCGGCAAAAGCAGGTGCTGCGCCGCATGGTGGACACCGGCGTGTTGACCGGGCAGCAGGCGGATGAGATTGCTGCCCAGCCTGTGTTTTGAAAGATAACGCGAATTTTCGCAAGGAGGTACCCCCGGCAAATGATCGAGCAGCTTCAGATTTTAGCACAGCAGGTGGTCACACTGGAATTCTGGCAGGGCCTGCTGGAAGGGTTTCAGGTGCTGGGGCCAATGGTGCCCATTCTGCTGGCCGCACTGGAATCCTTTATTCCTGCGCTGCCGCTGGTGGCTATTGTTACGTTGAATGTGGCGGCCCACGGTGCGGTGCTGGGCTTTGTGTACAGCTGGCTGGGCACCTGTTTGGGCTGCACCATTGTGTTTTTGTTCTACCGCAAGCTGCTCAAGCGCCCGTTGCTGGGGTTGATGGACCGCAGCCCCAAGGTGACCAAGGCCAAAAACTGGGTGAATCGATTTGACATCAATGCATTGTTTTTGCTGGCCATCATGCCGTTTACGCCGTCATCGTTTTTGAATCTGGCCTTTGGCCTTTCGGATTTTGGCGAGAAAAACTATCTGTACACCATGTATCGCGCCAAGCTGATTATGATCCTGCTGCTGGCGCTGGCGGGGCAGTCGGTGGCCAAAGCCTTTGAAAACCCGGTGTTCATCGTGCTGGCGGTGGTGCTGCTGGCGGGGCTTTACTGGGTGTCGAAAAAGGTGGGCAAGCAGCACGATCTGGACGGAATGTAACCGTGTGAAAGTAATAAGAGGCCCGGTGCGCTTTTGGTAAAGCGCGCCGGGCTTTTTCTGTCTGTCGGGTTGTGTCGTTCCGCGCTGTGCGGCACAAATCGCCCCGCCGGGGCCGCTACAGTATATGCAGAACGAACAGGAGGCAGAACAGATCATGCAGCAGCTTACAGAACGGCTTGAACAAACGCGGCGGCTGCCGCACATATCGGTGCGGGCGCTGACGGCCGCGGCCTGCGCTGCGGTGGCGGCACAGGCCGCCTGCGGCGGGATGGTGTACCCCTTGGGGCCGGCGCTGGCACTGGGGGTGGCCCAGCCGTTGTACGGGGCGGTGTGGCTTGGCGCGGCGCTGGGGGTGCTGCTGGGGGTGCCGGGGGTGCAGAAAATCACCCTGCTGGCGGCATTGGCCGGCTGTGCGCTGCTGCGTCGGCAACAGCCGCATCGGTTTTCGGCAGCCTGCGCCGGCTGCTGTGCCGGCTGGCTGGGCACTGCGCTGGGGCTGTGGTTTGTGGGAGCTTTCGGCGGCAGGCAGCTGCTGGGTGCGGCCTGCGGTGCGGCATTGGCCGGCTGCCTTGGCTGGGCGGTGCGTCGCTGGCAGGTCATCAACGCCGACCCGGCCGAAGCGGTTGCCCGGCCTGTGATCTCCACCACGGCCAACCGCCTTGCAGCCGTGGCCGAAAGCCTGTCCGGCATTGCAAAAACGGTGGATGGCATCTATCAGGTGGCCCCCAAAAAAGGCGAAACCTACAACTGGGTGGTGGACTGCACCCACGACGAACTGTGCTTCAACTGTAAACGGC
>JAFULE010000049.1 GCA_017483235.1 Faecalibacterium sp.
CACCATCGTGGCCCCCGCCGAAAACCGTTCGATGCTGAACAGCCCCTGCATCCTGTGCGGCCAGTGCGTCAGCGTCTGCCCCACCGGCGCTCTGCTGGAAAAGAGCGAGATCGGCAAGGTGGACGCCGCCATGAAGGCCGGCAAGCATGTGGTGGTTCAGACCGCCCCCGCCGTGCGCGCCGCTCTGGGCGAAGAGTTCGGCATGCCCGTTGGCACCGCCGTGACCGGCAAGATGGTTGCCGCCCTGCGCCGTCTGGGCTTTGACAAGGTGTACGACACCAACTTTGCCGCCGATCTGACCATTATGGAAGAAGGCACCGAGCTGCTGGGCCGCATTCAGAACGGCGGTGTGCTGCCCATGATCACCAGCTGCAGCCCCGGCTGGGTCAACTACGCCGAGTACAACTACGGCGACCTGCTGGATCACCTGAGCAGCTGCAAGAGCCCCCATCAGATGCAGGGCGCCATCATCAAGAGCTACTACGCCAAGAAGAACGGCATCGACCCCAAGGACATCTTTGTGGTTTCGATCATGCCCTGCACCGCCAAGAAGGACGAGAAGGAGCGCGAGCAGATGCAGGTGGACGGCATTAAGGACGTAGATGCCGTGCTGACCACCCGCGAGTTGGCCCGTATGATCAAGCGTGCCGGTATTCTGTTCACCCGTCTGCCCGACGAGGAGTTCGACCAGGATCTGCTGGGCGATTACACCGGCGCCGGCGTGATCTTCGGCGTGACCGGCGGCGTTATGGAAGCTGCCCTGCGTACCGTGTACTATGTGCTGACCGGCAAGGAGCACGAAGGCATTGCCTTTGAGGCCGTGCGCGGCTTTGACGGCATCCGCGAGGCTTCCATCGACATCAACGGCACTGTGGTGAACGTGGCCATTGCCCACGGCATGAAGAACGCCAAGGTGCTGCTGGACGAGATCCGTGCCGGCACCAGCAAGTACCACTTCATCGAGATCATGGGCTGCCCGGGCGGCTGCATTGCCGGCGGCGGCCAGCCGTACGTGCGCAGCTGCTTCCTGCCCAACGAGGCCGACGACATTATGGACACCTTCCGTGCCAAGCGTGCCGCCGCCCTGTACAGCGAGGACGAGCGCCAGGTGCTGCGCCAGAGCCACAACAACCCCCAGATCAAGGCGTTGTACGACGAGTTCCTGGGCGAGCCCAACTCGCACAAGGCTCACGAGCTGCTGCACACCACCTATGCCCCCCGCATCGGTTTTAACGACTGATCCTTTGCATCAGCCTGACTGAAAGAACAAACCGCCCCTGCACACAGCCTGTGCAGGGGCGGTTTTGGTTTTTGGGGTTATTCAGCGAATGCCGGTTACCTGATAGCCCAGCTTTTCCACCGTCTGCTTCAGCAGTTCGTCCGAAATTTCGGCACTGTAAGAAACAACGGCCGTCTTTTTCTTCCAGCTGACCTTGCAGGCCGCCTGCTCCAACCGGTTGAGGGCGTTTGCCACCCGGATCTCGCAATTTTCGCAGTGCATGCCCTCGATGGTCATGATTTTTTCGCCAAGCTTCGGGCCCGAAAGAGTCTTTTGATCCCGGATGGTATTGCCGCCGCTGCCGCAGCAGCCACCACCCCGAAAATGCTTGCGGGTTCGGATGACCGCCACCAGCACGACAGTCACCAACAGGGCAACAATGATAAAATCGGTCATAGTTCTTCCTCCCTCTGTTTTTGAGGTTAGTTTCAACTAACACCTATACTATATCACATCTTTTCCCGCAATGCAAAGCAAAATCAGCTTTTTCGCCCTGTTTTGGGGTTATTTTTTATCTGCACTTGCAAGCCATGAGTTGTTTGGATACAATCAAGAAAAACCGTTTGGAGGGCACCGCCATGAAAACCCTTTTTTATAACGCTGTCGTTTACACCGGGCAGCTGCCGCTGCAGCAGGCCTTTGTGGTGGAAAATGGTCGGTTTGCCTTTGTGGGCAGCACGCAGGACGGCTTTTCACAGCACGCGGACACGGCCGTTGACCTGAACGGTGCATTTGTGTGCGCCGGTTTCAACGACAGCCACATGCACCTTTTAAACTATGGTCAGGCGCTTTCGATCGCCCCGCTGGGGCAGCACACCGGTTCGCTGGAAGAGATGCTGCGCTGCCTTGCCGCCACCGCACCCGGGCCGGGTGGGTGGATTTTGGGCCGGGGCTGGAATCAGGACCTGTTTGCCGACGAAACCCGCATGCCCAACCGTTGGGATCTGGACAAGGTCTCCACTACCAATCCGGTATGCGCCACCCGCGCCTGCGGCCATGCCCTTGCGGTAAATAGCAAGGCGCTGCAGCTGCTGGGCATTACTGCCGACACGCCCCAACCCGCCGGCGGCGAAATTGTGTTGGAACAGGGCCAGCCCAACGGTGTTTTTCTGGATAACGCCATGGATCTTGTGCAAAAGGCTCTGCCCTGCCCCGACAAGCAGGAGGTAAAGCAGCTGCTGCGCACCGCCTGCAAGGCATTGAACGCTTATGGTATTACCAGCTGCCACAGCGACGATTACTGTGTGTTTCAGAATCTGCCCTGGCAGACGGTAAACGAAGCCTATCGCGAGCTGGAACAGGCCGGCGAGCTGACCGTGCGGGTGTATCAGCAGTCAAACTTTACCACCGAGGCCGGACTTCGGGAATTTTTGCAGGCCGGCAATACCACCGGCGTGGGAAGCGAGCGGTTCCACATTGGTCCGCTGAAGCTGCTGGGGGACGGGGCCTTGGGTGCACGCACCGCATACCTGACAAAGCCCTACGCCGATGCCCCTGAAACCCGGGGCCTGAGCGTTTTCACCCCCGAAGCCTTTGATGCCCTGATCAGCCTTGCCCATTCCCACGGGATGCAGGTTGCGGTGCACTGTATTGGGGATGCCTGCCTGGATCTGGTACTGAACAGCATGGAAAAGGCGCTTGCCGGCCAGCCCCGCACCGACCACCGGCATGGCATTGTGCACTGCCAGATCACACGGCCGGATCAGCTGGAGCGCATTGCCCAAAACAAGCTGCAGGTGTATGCCCAAAGCATCTTTCTGGATTACGATATTCATATTGTGCAGCAGCGTGTGGGGGCCGCCCTTGCCCAGACCAGCTACAGCTGGAAAACCCTGCTGGAAACCGGCGCTACTGTAAGCAATGGCAGCGACTGCCCGGTGGAGCTGCCCAACGTGATGGGTGGCATTCAGTGTGCGGTAACCCGCTGCGACCTTGCCGGCAATGGGCCCTATCTGCCGCAGCAGGCTTTTACAGTGCAGCAGGCGCTGGACAGCTTTACCAAGGCAGGCGCCTATGCCAGCTTTGAGGAGCATACCAAGGGACAAATCGCCCCCGGTATGCTGGCCGACTTTGTGGTGCTGGGGCAAAATCCGTTCGAAACCGCCCCACACTCCATCAAGGATATTCCTATTCTGCAAACCTGGCTGGGTGGGCAGCAGGTATACTGAATTTGAGAAAAACAGCGGCAGCGCTTCTTGGGCGCTGCCGCTGTTTTTATTTGCTGTTATGCTTCGCCGCGGGCCATACGGACAATGTCCCCTACGCCATCCAATACAACGGTGGGGCGGTAGGCAAAGGTCTTGATGCTTTCGGGGGTGGATACACCGCTGAGCACCAGCACAGTAGACATACCGCTTTCCAGCCCGGAGATGATGTCGGTGTCCATTCGGTCGCCCACCATCACCGCATCGGCCGAATGGCAGTTGAGCAGCCGCAGGCCGGTGCGCATCATCAGGGGGTTGGGCTTGCCGCAGAAGTACGCTTTGGCGCCGACGGTCATCTCGATGGGGGCCACCAGCGACGCACAGGCCGGAGCAAAGCCGTTTTCCACCGGGGTGGATACATCCGAATTGGTACCGATGAGCTTTGCTCCCTTCAGCACCAGATCGGTGGCCTTGGTCAGGGTGTCAAGGGAATAGGCTTTCCCCTCGCCCACCACCACATAGTCGGGGTTGACGTCGTTCATCACGATGCCGGCGTCGTACAACGCGTTGGAAAGGCCGGCTTCGCCGATGGCATACACCGAGCAGCCGGGGGCCTGCTCTTTCAAAAAAGCGGCAGTGGCCAGCGCACTGGTGTAAAAATGCTCTTCGGGCACGTCCAGCCCCATACGGGCCAGCTTGCGGTTCAGCTCGCGGGGGGTATAGCTGCTGTTGTTGGTTAAAAACAGGTATTCCTTCTTTTCTTTGTGCAGCCACCGGATAAATTCGGCCACACCGGGCAGCACCTGATTGCCATGATAGATCACGCCGTCCATATCACAGATAAAACCGGTTTTTGCGTTAAAATCGATCGAAGCCATTGTGGTTTTCATCCTTTCCTATCTCTTCGCCCCTCAGTATAGCAGGCGATTGTAAAATTTTCTACCACAAAACCTGAAAAAACTGCCTTTCGGTCGTTCGGTTGACATTGCCCCATTCTTTTTTTACAATGAAGCAGAAGTATTCCATCCGAGGTGACAGTATGAAACTGGTTGTTCTTTTGGAAAATACCGCCTGCAGCCCTCAGCTGCACACCGAGCACGGGTTGAGTTTGTATCTGGAAGCCTGCGGCCATAAAATTCTGTTTGACGCCGGACAAAGCGAAGCCTTTGCCTCCAATGCCGCTGCCTTGGGGGTGGATCTTGCCGCGGTAGATTTTGCCATTCTTTCCCATGGGCACTACGACCACGGCGACGGCATGCCCTGCTTTTTGCAGAAAAACGACCATGCGCCGGTGTATCTGCAGCACAGCGCCTGTGGTGAATATTATAATGGCAAGGGCCGGTATATCGGCCTTTGCCCTGCCCTTGTCCAAAGCGACCGGCTTGTTTTTTCCGGAGATGTCACACCGCTTGCCCCGGGGCTGACCTTGTTTACCTGTAACAAGCAAACACCGATTGTACCGCTTAACCCCTACGGCCTGACCAGACGACAGGGTGATGTGCTTGTGCCGGATGATTTCGTGCACGAGCAGTATCTGCTGATTGAAGAGGCGGGCAAGCGGATCCTGATCAGCGGCTGCGCCCACAAAGGGGTATTGAATCTGGTGCACTGGTTCCGACCGAATGTTCTGGTTGGCGGCTTTCATTTCAAAACCGAAACCAACACCGCCTTTTTACAACATGCGGCCCACACCCTGCTGCAGTACCCCGCCCGGTATTACACCGGCCACTGCACCGTCGAGCAGCAATATGCGGTGATGAAGCAGATCATGGGCGAAGCACTGCAGCCGATTTGTACCGGCAGCATCCTTGAACTGTAAAACTCTATCATTTTATAATCAGCAAAACTGCCTGCCGCGCTTTCCCCCTTTTACCTTCCCGTCCCCTGCTCTGTAAAAAAGCAACGCCCCTCTGCCATGGCAGAAGGGCGTTGCTTTTTAATAGGAAAAAACCTTACGGAAATGGCAGATCAGTCGTCGCCGGCAACAGCCTCACTGACCGCATCGGCCAGAATGGGCTTTGCGTCGCCGTGCTTGACAAACACGCAGCACACCAGGCACAGGATTTCGAACACAGCAGCGTACACGCCAATGATCTTGTAGCCAAACACATTGATGAACAGGCTGCAGAACACAGGGGTAACGATCTGAGCCACGGTGGTGGCAATGTAGTAATAGCCCATGTAGCGGCCGGAGTCACAGTCCTTGCCCAGTTCAAGTACCATTGGGCCCAGGTTGATGCTGGCTAAGGGGAAGCCGATGGAAGAGATGGCGCCCCAGACATAAAGCATGTTGGCATTTTCGGGGGTAACGGTGAAGATGCCGAAGTAGCCAACGGCCAGAAAGATGCAGCCAATGATGCAGCTCTTGCGGCGGCCGATTTTGGAGGCGATGCCGGCAGCAGGGATCATCAGGAACATGGCCAGCAAAATGCGCAGCAGGTAGGGGGTGGTCCAGGAAGCAGGCTTCTGCAGGTAGGTGACCAGATAGTTGGTGTAGTGGGTATTATAGCCGTTGTAGCCCATGTAGATCATGGCTACGGCAGCCAGGATGAAGAACATGCTCTTCTTCTCTTCGGCGGTCAGCTTGGTCAGCTCCTGGTTGGAAGCGTCGGTCTTATCATCTACCAGACCCAACTTGGCGTTCAGCTCCTGCACCTGCTTGACAAAGCGATTCTCGCGCATCAACAGGAAATACAATGCAGTGGCGATCACCATGACCAACACCGCAAAGTAGATGCACTTGGTAAAGATGGTAACGCCGTCGATGGCAAAGATCATCCGCTTGCCGATGATTGAGAAAAACACGCCGGCCAGTGCGCCCATGAAGTTGAGCATGGCGTTGGCCTTGGTGCGCTGCGGACGAATGAAGCAGTCGGCTACCAGCGCGGCAGAGGGTGAACGGTACAGGCTCATAAAGAACACCGCAATCAGCAAGCAGAGCATGTACAGGATCAGGGTGTTTTTGCCGGCCACCTGCTGAGCGTCAGCAGCGGCCATGCCCAAAAAGCCGATCAAGCCGCCCACAGTGCCCAACAGGATCAGAGGCGAGCGACGACCCAGAGGTCCGTGGATCTTATCGGACAGGATGCCGAACAGCGGCAGGAACACCAGTGCCACCACGTTGTCGATGGACATGATGGCCGAGTAAACGGTGGTGCTCAGCTTGTAGTGCTGGGTCAGCATCAGCGGCACGATGTAATCATAGGCCTGCCAGAAGATGGTTACCGCAAAAAATGGCAGCGAAATGAGGATAGAACGGCCCCATTTCATTTTAGGCTGTTTCATGATAATACTCCTTTACTTTAAAACGTTCAGTGCGTGCACTGACAAAACCAAAACAGATTTCAGCGGCACAGAAACTGCAAAATCTGCTGCCCGGCCTGCAGCCGGTCGCAGCCCAGTAGGATGTTGTGCTCGCTTTTTGGCAGCCTGATCAGCTGCTGAAGCCCGGGAATCGTTTGTGCCATCTGCTCGCAAGCGGCGGGGTCCACGACCCTATCTGCCGCGGTGTAGATGACGCAGGTGGGGGTATGCACCGCGCTGCAGCACTGCCGGGCCAGCTGGCCGGCCTGCCGCAGCTGCAGCATGGCCGCAACCGGGAACCCGTTATAACCAAAAATGCACTCGTCCATCTCACCGCCGTCCGGTTGGCGGGTGGGCAGCGGCACAATACGGTCTGAGTCGGCGGCGGGCTGGGGTTCGCTCAGGCCCAGCCGCTGGGTGATCCAGGGATTGACCGCAAAGGCAGG
>JAFULE010000007.1 GCA_017483235.1 Faecalibacterium sp.
GCCCCGCGGTGCTTTCGCTGGTACAGCAGTTCTGCGAGGATGTATAACAAAAGAGTCGCCGGCCCTTTGGGGCCGGCGACTGCTGTTTGTGCAAAAATCAGTCCATAGTATGGGTGCTGAACACCGCTTTGTCCTGCCACAGGGTCACCTGCCCGGCGGCACGGGTTTTGGGCAGGTCGATCAGCCGCTGGTTGCTGCTGCCCCGGAAGCGCAGGGTAATATCGTACAGTTCCTGTTCAAAGCGGCCGTCCACCAGCACGTCGAACAGGGCCAGCAGTTCGTCGGTCACCTCGCACCGGCAGCGGAACGGCTCGGCACCGGTCAGCTGTTCGTAGGTATAGCCGGAATAGCACCACACCGTTTTGCCGGGGTACTGCTGTTTGAATGCCTGCACAAAGGGCAGCAGGGCCCGCTGGTTGGCCGGTTCCATCGGTTCGCCCCCCAAAAGAGACAGACCGGTAACGTAGCCGGGGGCGCAGCTTTCCAGAATCTGCTGCTGCACCTCGGGGGTAAAGGGCTGGCCGTAGCCAAAGTCCCACGCAATCTCGTTGAAGCAGTTGGGGCAGCGGTGGGTGCAGCCCGAAACAAACAAGCTGGTGCGCACGCCGGGGCCGTTGGCAATGTCGCAGTATTTGATGGTGGCGTAGTTCATAAAAGCCTCCCGGTTCTTGGTGTTGATGCCACATAACTATACCATATCTTGTGGTTGGTGGCAAGGTCAAAGGGGAAAAACCGGTTGAAGCAGGCAGCTGCGGCACCGGTGTAAAACTTTTTGTGAAAATATCGTCGAAATGCCCACCAATTTTTTCTTGCCAATACCCCCGTTTATATACGATAATAAAAGAAGATTATTGCAAAACAAGAAAAATGGCCGATTGCGTCTGCCTGCCGGAGAAGGAAAAAAGGAGAACACCCTGTGAAACGACTGCTCGCCTACCATCCCAACGACCCCGCGCAAGCCATCTACCGTATTTTACTTGCCACGGTGGCCCTGCTGCTTGGCTTTGGCCTTGTGGTGCAGGGCCCCGGCCCGGCCATTGCCGGGTTGTGGCGCATCTTTGTTTCGCCTGCGGCCCTGATCACCGATTATATTCAGGTGGGCGGCCTTGGCGGCGCCTTTTTGAATGCCGGCCTTGCCATGCTGCTGGCGGTGCTGCTTACCAAAGCGTCGGGCGCCCGGTTCGGCGGCCTTGCAGCGGCGGTGGCTTACATTGTGGCGGGCTTTGCCCTGTTTGGCAAAACCCTGCCCAACATGCTGCCCATCATTCTGGGCAGCTGGCTGTACGCCAGATTCCGCAAAGAGCCCTTCTCCAACCATGTGTATACCGCCCTGTTTGCCACCTGTCTGGGACCGGTGGTGTCCCATGCGGCGATCAATGCCCCCATTCTAAACACAGCGCTGCGGCTGGCGGTGGCACTGATGCTGGGGTTGATCATCGGCTTTGTGGTGCCGGCGGTGGCCGCTTTGATGGCCACGGTGCACAAGGGTATGCTGATTTTTAACGTCGGTCTTACCGCAGGCATGGTCAGCACCGCACTGGTGGCGATTCTGAAAAATTTCGGGTGGCAGTTCGGCGCGGTTTCCGACAGCTGGACCACCGGCAACGACCTGTTGCTGGGCATTGCCCTTGCGGTGCTGTTTGGGCTGCAGATCCTAACCGGCTTTGTGCTCAACGGCTATTCTTTCAAAGGGCTGGGCAAGCTGCGCAAGCATTCGGGCCAGTCGCCCAGCGATTTTACCCGGCTGGAGGGGCTGCCCGTTACCCTGATGAACATGGGCATTCTGGGCTTTATGATGACCGCCTACGTGCTGGCAGTGGGCGGTGCGCTCAACGGCCCCACCATTGGCGGCATCCTGACCGTGTGCGGCTTTGGCGCGTTCTGCATGCACTACTATAACGTCATCTGGCCCATTCTGGGCATTGTGCTGCTCAGCTTTGTTTCGGTGTGGAACCTCAACGAGCCGGGCATTCTGCTGGCGGTGCTGTTTGTGCCCTGCATTGCCCCCATTGCAGGCAAGCATGGCCCGGTCTGGGGCATTGTTTCGGGTATGGTTCATGTGTCGCTGGTGCGCCAGACGGCGGTAAATTTCGGCTGGCTGAATTTGTACAACAACGGCTTTGCCGCCGGCCTGACCTGCATTGTGCTGCTGCCGGTGATCAATGTGGTGATCAAAGAACTGCAGCAGGCAAAGGAACAGAAAAGATTAGCAAATGAGACAAAATAAGGGGTTGACATTTGTGCAAAAAGGCGATAGAGTAAGCGGCGTACCAAACCAAAGGAGATGAAACAAATGGCGACAAGCCGTTTTGAGTTGATGAGCGAGAGCGAGCTGCTGACCGCGTTTGAGGAATATCAGCGCCGGCGCAGCGGCATTTATGCCGAGCCGGGTCTTTTCACCGATGTGGTGGATCAGCTGGAAGCCCAGATGCCGCGTGACAAAGCCCGCCAGCTGGCCGGCAGCCAGCTGCTGTATACTATGGCCCAGAAGTGGTACCGCGAACAGCGCCCCGAAGGCAAACTGTTGGAGGTGGATGACGATGTGTGGGTCATCCAGTACGGTGAGGTGAAGATGGGGCGTGTGTCCCGCATCATCGAGCAGGGGCAAAGCGGCAAGGATTATGTCTACTGGATCCAGCCCTACGACGAGGATCTGGACGATGCCTACCCCGAAACACTGCTGGGCACCAAATTCTTTTTGACCGAGCTTGCAGCAAATCATTTTTTGCAGGCCTGTCAGGAGCATCTGACCGATGCCGAAGGCCACCCCCTGAACTGATCCGGTAAAAAAACACCCCCAAAGCGGTTTCGCTTTGGGGGTGTTCTGCGTTTGGTGTTATGGGGCAGGCAGCGCCGGGGGCGGGGTTTCGGCTTCGGGATCGGGGGCCACCTCGCGGGCGGTGCCCTCTACCGTGGCGGCCACCACGCCGTCGCCGTCCAGATCGGTGCCGGTGGCCTGTTCCAGGGTTTGGTTCAGCTCGGGGTGCAGCTTCAGATAGGTGCGCACCGCAAGGCCGGTATACAGGCTGCTGATCAGGTTCAGCGCGCCTTCCAGAGTTAAGATCACGCCAATGGCCACCACCAGTGTCTGCATGGTGCCAAAGGGGTTGGCGATCATCAGAATACCCAGCGCAATGCTTAAAAGGCCCAGCAGTAAAAAGCTTTTCCAGTTTTTGTACTGGCAGCGGCGCAGCTCCAGCGCGTTTTGAATGCGGGTTACACTGTCAAACACCACAAACAGGCCGAACACGGTGGGCAGAAGGCTGATGATGATGTCGCTGCGCAGCAGCAGAAAACCGCCCACACCCACGCAGATAATACCGAAAATCAGGGTAAGCGGGGCGAAAAACAGTGCTTCGCGCTGGGTGAAATACCGCACCAGCTGCACCGCACCGCACACCAGCACTGCGCCGCCAATGGTGTAGCAGACGGCGTTCAGGGTAACGTCGGGCGCGGCAATCAGAAAAACGCCCAGTGCAATATAAACGACGCTTAACATCAGGGTGTGCCATTTGATCTTTTTCATAACGCTGCACGTCCTTTTTTGGGGGGGATCAGTCGGGTCGGTGGGCGGGGGCTTCGGCGTTGCCCAGCGGCAGAATGATATTTTTATAGGTGCGGCGCATAAACAGCACCGACATGGCGGTACTGGCCAGCTCGGCAATGGGGAAGGCCAGCCACACCAGGGTCACATCGCCAAACCGGCTGAGCAGAAATGCCACCGGCAGCAGCACCACGATCTGGCGGCTGAGCGAGGTGTACAGGCTGTTCATGCCCTGGCCCAGCGCCTGGAAGCTGGAACCGAAGATGATGCACATGCCCGCCAGCAGGAAGGACCAGCTGATGGTGCGCAGCGCCGGCACGCCAATGGCCAGCATGGTTTCGTTGGCGGCAAACAGGCTCAGCAGGGTGTTGGGGGCAAACTGGAACAGCAAAAAGCCAGTGCCCATGATGATTTCGGCATACAGCACGCCCCACTTGATGGTGCTTACCACGCGGTCGGCCCGGCGGGCGCCGTAGTTGTAGCCGATGATGGGTACGATGCCGCTGTTCATGCCGAACAGGGGCATAAAGATGAAGCTTTGCAGCTTGAAATACACGCCGAACACGGCCACCGCGGTGGCGGTAAAGCCCATCAGGATCTTGTTCAGGCCAAAGGTCATCACGCTGCCCACGCACTGCATGGCAATGCTGGGTGCACCCACCTGATAAATGCGGCGGATGGTGGGCAGATGCGGGCGGAAATGGCTGAAATCCAGATGGATCTCGTGGTTGACCTTAAAGTTCAGGTAAACGCCCAGCCCGGCGCCCACAAACTGGCCGATGACGGTGGCAATGGCGGCGCCGCGCACCCCGCTGAACATCTCGCCCATATAGCCAAAGATGAAGATGGGGTCCAGAATGATGTTGGTCACTGCGCCGGCCAGCTGGGTGAGCATGGTGTATTTGGTTTTGCCGGTGCTGGCCAGCAGCTTTTCCATCATCAGGGTCATAAAAAAGCCCTGACTGAAAAAGCAGACGATAAAGGTATATTCTTCGCCCAGCCGGGCAATCTCGGGGTCGCTGGTCTGGGCGGCAAAGTAGGGCCGCACCAGCAGCAGGGCTGCCAGCATAAAGGCGGCGGCGCTGCACAGGGCCAGAAAAATGCCGTTGACAGCGGTTTTGTTTACCATGTCCTGATCTTTTTCGCCCAGCGATTTGCTCAGCAGGGCGTTCACGCCAACGGCGGTGCCGGCACCCACGGCGACCATGACGGTCTGCATCGAAAAGGCCAGCGACACGGCAGTCAGTGCATTTTCACTGAGACGGGCTACAAAAATCGAGTCCACAACGTTGTACAACGCCTGCACCAGCATCGAAATCATCATCGGCACACTCAGCTGCAGGATCAGCTTGTTGATCTTCATGGTGCCCATGATGTTTTCGGTGGGGGCGGCGGGCTTGGAAATGCTGCTCATAGGGGTGGTGTTCTCCTTCTTATGCGGATGTTTTTACAGACCAAAGCGACCTGCCGCCATAAAGGGCCGCGGCAGGTCGCGGTTGGAATTTTGTTGGGTTAAATTGCGATTGGATGGTTACGGTTTGCTTTTGGCGGCGGCTGCATCCAAAATCATCTTGATGCATGCCTCTTCGCCCAGTGCGGCGTTCAGGCACAGGTCGTAGTTGTGGGCCTCGCCCCAGCGGTTCTGGGTGTAGTAGTTGTAATAGGCGGCGCGCTTTTTGTCGGTTTTGTTGATTTCGGCAACAATGTCCTTTTCGCTCTTGTCGGTGAACCAGGGGCTCTTTTTGGCCCATTCCACACGGAACTCCAGCGGGGCATGGATGAACACGCGCAGCACATCCGGATTTTCGCGCAGCACATAGTCGCCGCAGCGGCCCAGGATCAGGCAGCTTTCCTGCTCGGCCAGCTGCTTGATGATGCGGCTTTGCAGAATGAACACCTGATCGCCCAAAGGCAGATCGTTGCCCATGGTGTACAGGCTGTACAGCAGGCTGTGGGTGTGCTGCTTTTCACTGGCGGCAATGGCTTCCTCCGACAGGCCCGAATCCTTGGCGGCCATGGTGATCAGCTCTTTGTCGTACATCTTGATGCCCAGTTCCTTGGCGGCCTTTTCGGCAATCCAGAAGCCACCGGTGCAAAACTCGCGCCCGACCGTAATAATGCATTTACCCATAATGTACACTCCTTTTTATCTCTTGCTTTGTTTGGCAGCAGGTTCTTCGGCAGGGGGCTTGGGGGGCGTGCCGGGCAGCCGCAGCTCGGCCACGCGGGCAGCGCCGGTTTCGTCCACCGCATACACGGTGTAACGGGCGCCCGGGGTAAGCAGGGCGGCTGGCAGCTTCACGCCGCCGTCATTCAGCGGCTCCAACCGCACAAAGGTGCGGCCGGCAGTGGTGGCATGGGCCACCCCATCATGGGCGGCAGCGGCCACCCAGCCGTCAAAGTCTTCGGGCAGGGGCCAGGGATCGCCCCGGCGGTCAAACTGATATTCGCCCGGTTCGACACCCGGTTTCAGGGCACAGGTCACCCGGCTGGGGCGGGTGCCGTGGAAGCCGTGGGGCCGCCGGCGCAGCGCCACAATGCGGCCGGTAAATACCCGGCGGAAATCCTCCAGCGAAAGGGTGCGGGCTACTTCGCCCGGTTCGGCGCTGGGGTCGTGGAACAGCACAATGTCGTTGTGGCGGTTTTCGTCGTGGGAAAACCCATACACACCCACCCAGTGGGTGTCGCCATCCCGGGCGTTGGGCAGTTCCAGTTCGGCTGCAGCGGCAAAGCCGCTGCGAATTTCGGTGCGCAGGTCTTTGATATCGGCCCAAAGCTGCAGGCAGCGGTAGCCGCAGCTGCTGACCATGGCCGCCGCATAGGCTGCATTGCGGCAGCTGGCGGTGGCACCGTCGCTCATGCCGTAGGCCAGCTCTTCGGGCAGGATATCTTCGCCGTAGCGGTTGAGCATGGCGGTCAGGATCACCGGCAGGTCCATGCTCAGGCCAAAGCTGGGGTCGCGGCTCTGCAGGCTGTATTCGGGCAGGTACAGGGTGCGGTTGACCGGCAGGCCATCCTGCTTTTCCCACGCAAGAGGCCGGGCCGAAGCACTCAGCAGCCGCAGGGTAGGGGTTTGCTTTTCATCATCGCTGTACAGATACACACGCAGCTGTACGCCGGTGCCGCCGCCCGGCACCGCCACCGTAATGCCGTCGCTCATGCAGAAGATGCGGTTGTCGGCGTAGCCGATGCTGCCCGGGCTGCGGCGGGGGTATTCGGGGCTCCATTTGCCAAATGTCATCCACTCGGTCCACACGCCGCCGGCTAAAATACGGCACTGGGCCTCCACCACCGTTTTGGTGGGGGTGTTGGCGTTCCAGCTGACGTTCAGATTGCAGAAGGGAGGCAGGGCAAATTCCGGCGAGGTATAACAGCCAAAGGGCATGTGGCGGCCGGCGTGGCCGTCCAGCACAATGCAGCCGTCCTGCAGGGTGACGTTATCCATGCTGCCCTTCGAAAAGGCCTCGGTGCCGCTTAAGATCAGGTTGTGGTTGGGGCCCATGGCGCGGCACCTCCCTTCGGTTTTCTTTTCAAAATTCGGGCAGCAAGCCCAATTCATCACCTTAATAATAGCCTTTTTTGGCTAATTTGGCAAGAGTGTATTGTATCCAGCGCATCTTTCGTACCGAAGATGCTGAAAAATTTATGATTTTATGCTAAAATAAGCACATCGCTTTGTGAAACGGAAAAGGAGGCGCCGGCTGTGATCGTTTTTTACGCGCTGCGCATGATCGTCTGGTTTGGATATTTCTTTGGTTACATGATCGTACACTACCCCACCCTGCGCCGGGGCGAAAAAGCCCTGCAGGTGGGTGACACGGACACGGTGCGGCAGATCGTGCTGGCCAACATCCCCAAATGGTGCAATACCCTGATGAAGATCGGCGGGGTGACCATGCAGGTAACCGGGCTGGAAAATATCCCTGCCCATACCAACTGCGTGTTTGTGGCCAACCACCGGGGCATGTTTGATATTCCGGTCATGCTTACCGCGCTGGGGGCACCCCACGGTATTCTGGCCAAAAAGGAATCGGAAAAGATCCCGCTGGTCAACCGCTGGATGAAGCTGCTGGGCTGCGTGTTTGTAGACCGCAGCGATGTGCGCGCCAGCATGCGCGCGCTGAACGACGCCACCGAAACGGTGAAAAGCGGCCGAAGCTTCAGCGTGTTCCCCGAGGGCACCCGCTATAAAGGGGAGGAAGGCGGCATTGGCGAATTCAAGGGCGGGGCGTTCCGCATTGCCACCAAAAACAAGGTGCCGGTGGTGCCGGTGGCCATTGCGGGCAGCCGCGACCGGTTTGAAAAATACAAGTGCATCGTGCTGCCCGGCGTGATCCGGGTGCAGGTGTTGCCGCCCATCGACACCGCAGCACTCAGCCGCGAACAGCAGAAGACCCTGCCCGAAACGGTGCAGCAGCAGATCCATCAGGCCCTGCAGGCCATGCTGGCTGCCGAGAAAGAGATGGTATAACCATGGCAAGCTACCAATACCTGCGCGACATCAAGGAAAGCGATCTTGCCCCCGATGCCGCCCCCGAATACACCAGAAAGCAAAAGCTGCAGAACTGGTGGCACTACCACTGGAAGCTGGTGCTGGGCGGGCTGCTGGCCGCCGCCATGGCAGTGTCCTTTGCAAAGGATGTGCTGTTCAAAGGCCCCCAACCGGACCATGTGATCAGTATTGTTGCCGCCCAGACTGTGCCCGAAGAGGTGTGCGCCGCACTGCAGCAGGCCCTTG
The DNA here is from genome assembly GCA_017483235.1 of Faecalibacterium sp. Taxonomy (GTDB): domain Bacteria; phylum Bacillota; class Clostridia; order Oscillospirales; family Ruminococcaceae; genus Faecalibacterium. The sequence continues at coordinate 8,283 of JAFULE010000007.1, forward strand.
CCCCCTATGCCGATGACCGCAACGGTGACGGCACTGCGGTGCTGGCGGTGCAGCACTACACCCTGAACTTTAACCCTGATACCGCCCTGACCGAAGGGGATGCCTATGCCCAGATGGCCGGTTCGACCCAGCTTTCGGCCGATTTTCAGTCCGGCACCAGTTATGTTTTTCTCGTGCAGGACCCCGCCGGCATGGTGGGTTACACCCAGGCCATGCAGTATCTGGATGGTACCCTGCCCCCGGAGGTTGACCCCGGGGATGAGGCTGCCCTGCAGGCGCTGATCGACCAGTGGCCGCAGATGTTTTATGCCTGGGGCGACTGCCCGGTGCTGGCCGGGC
>JAFULE010000050.1 GCA_017483235.1 Faecalibacterium sp.
GCCAGAAAGATGATCTTGTCCAGCATGCTCATGCCCGGCTTGCCGGTGGTATGGCAGGCCACCGCCGAAAGCACCTCTTCGTCGGCAACGCCCCACTGGGTGCGCGCCAGAATGGCTGCACAGATGCCATGCCATACCGGTGCAGGACGTACCGATCCATTATTCGCTATTATAACATTCTCCTGCATAATGCGCAATAATTCTTGTTTGGGTAATTCTTTTGCACAATCGTGCAAAAGGGCCGCCAACGCCGCTTTTTGGGGGTCGGCGCCATATTTTTCTGCCAGTTCGACCGCAAGAGCTTTTACATTCAGGGTATGCTGATAGCGTCTGTCCCCCATCGAGCGGCGGGCCAGCTGCTGCGCCTCATTCAGATCCATACTGCACACTCCACCTTATGCTTGTTCTGCAGGACGGTACAGCCCCTCGCGCTGCATCACAGCCAGCACCCCGTCGGGCACAAGGCCTTCACCGCTGCCGCCCGCCTGCATGTGGGTACGGATCCGGCTGGAAGCCAACGGATGGGCCGGCTGCTGCGGCAGCACAATGGGGTTTGCCCCCGGGGTCTGGGCACACAAAGCATCGGCCATCCGGCGCAGCTCATGCATATCGCCCTGCTCGCGGCTTTGACACACCAGAGTGGCCAACCGCAGAATATCCTGCCAGCGGCGCCAACCGGTAAAGGTCAGCAGCATATCGCTGCCTACCGCCAGAAACAGCTGCGCACCGGGATGGGTTTGGGCCAGCATTTCCAGCGTGTCCACCGTATAGTTGGGCAGGCCACGCTGCGAGCGCCCGATCTCCCAGTCGCTGACGGTCAGCGCGGGCAGCCGGCCGTCGGCAGCCATGGGCTCAAAGCAGGCACAGCACATCTCGTGCCGCAGTGCGGCCGGGGTGCCGCTGGCCGCCTTGTGGGGCGGGGTGCCCGCCGGCATGACAATAATGCGGTCGGGCTTTACTTCGGCGGCCGCCGCCTGCAGATTGTGGCAGTGGCCGTTGTGGGGCGGGTCGAAGGTGCCGCCATACAGTAAAATTCTCATTTCAGCAAAGCCGCATACTGGCTTTCTTTCTTTTTCTGCAGGTACAGCACAAACTTCGAGCCGATCACCTGCACGCAGTCGGCGCCGGTGGCCTCGGTCAGAACATCGGCAGCCTCGCGGGCCGAGTACATGCTGTTGTCCAGCACCTTCAGCTTGATCAGTTCACGGGCGGTCAGGCAGTCCAGAACACCCTGGATCACGTCGCCGTCAATCTCGCCCTTGCCGATGATATACACCGGCTCCATGGTATTGGCCTTGCCGCGCAGAATAGCGCGCTGTTTGGAAGTAAGCATCGTTCCATCGTCCTTTCTGTTCGCCGGTAAGAATACGAGCGAATTGCGTGTATCATTTCACACGGATGTGTATTTTTTTCGAAATATTATTTTAGTTCAATCGTCGTCGCTGCCCAGCACGTGCTGCTCTTCCAAAAAGGAGGGCAGCCGCATCTGCAGATGCTCCATGGCGCGGCCGCGGTGGCTGATGGCGTCCTTTTCATCCGGGGTCAGCTGGGAATAGCTGCGCCCCTCGGTGTTCAGCCGCTTGCCGCCGCCGGGCAGGCCGCATTCATCGGGGACAAACAGCGGGTCGTACCCAAAGCCGTAGTCGCCGGGCAGCCGCTCGAAGGCAATGCTGCCAAGGCACTCGCCCATGCAGGTCAGATGCCGGCCATCCGGCATCATCAGGCAGACTGCCGACACAAATCGCGCGCCGCGGCGCTGGGCCGGCACCTGAGCCAGCTCCACCAGCAGCTTGTCGTTGTTGGCCTCGTCGTCGCCGTGCCAGCCGCAGTACCGGGCCGAATACACCCCCGGTGCACCGCCCAGCGCATCCACGCACAGGCCGGAATCGTCGGCCACGGTGGCGATGCCGCTGGCCACACAGATGGCCTGCGCCTTGATCAGGGCGTTTTCGGCAAAGGTGGTGCCGTTTTCTTCCGGCTCGATGGTAATGCCCAGTTCCTTCTGGCTTTTTACTTCGTGGCCCTGCGCCTCCAGAATACGGCGCAGCTCGGCCAGTTTACCGGCATTGCCGGTGGCAGCACAAATCAGCATGGTCGTTTCCCCTTCTTTTTTATTTTTCTTATTCGCCGAACAATCCGTTGGCAAATTCTTCCGCCCAGAACGGCACCAGATCATCGATGCCCTCGCCCACGCCGATGAATCGCACCGGCAGGCCCAGTTTACGCCGCACCGAAACCACGCAGCCGCCCTTGGCGGTGCTGTCCAGCTTGGTCAGGATGATACCGGTGGCCTCGGCAGCCTTGATAAACTCCTGCGCCTGACTGATGGCGTTCTGGCCGGTGATGGCATCCAGCACCAGCAGGGTTTCCACACTGGCGTCGGGGGCGGCCTTTTTTACGCTGCGGCTGATCTTGCTCAGCTCGTCCATCAGGCCCTTTTTGTTGTGCAGTCGGCCGGCGGTGTCGCAGATGACCATGTCATAACCGCGGGCCCCGGCCGATTTGACCGCGTCGAAGATGACGGCGGCCGGGTCGGCGCCTTCACCCGCCTTAACGATGGGCACACCCGCACGGCCGGCCCAGATCTCCAGCTGCTCGGTGGCGGCAGCACGGAAGGTATCGCCCGCAGCCAGCATCACCTTGCGGCCCTGCTTTTTGTAGTAGTTGGCCATTTTGGCAATGCTGGTGGTTTTGCCCACACCGTTTACGCCAATGACCAGAATGACCGCCGGCTTGCCCGACAGGTCCATCAGAAACTGAGGGGTCAGCTCTTCGCGGATGATATCCTTCAGCTCATCCCGGGCCTGCTCGCCGGTGCGCAGAAACTTGCGGGTGACCCGGCTGCGCAGCTCGTCCACCAGACTGACCGCCACATCGGCGCCCACATCGGCCAGGATCAGCTGTTCTTCCAGCTCGTCGTACAGATCATCGTCGATCTTCGAGCCGGTAAAGGCATTGAGAATGTTGCCCCAAAAGCCGGTGCGGGTCTTTTGCAGGCCGTCGTTTACTTTGTTTTTGTTGCCAAACAGTCCCATAACAATGGCACCTCCTATTTAGTTGACCAGCGAAGCGTCCACGTTTTCCAGATCCAACCGCAGCAGCTTGCTGACGCCGTCGTCCTGCATGGTAACACCGTACAGCACATCGGCAGCCTCCATGGTGCCGCGGCGGTGGGTGATAACGATAAACTGGGTCTTGTCCGAGATGCGGCGCAGATACTGGGCATAACGCACCACGTTGGCGTCGTCCAGCGCGGCTTCGATCTCGTCCAGAATGCAGAAGGGTGCAGGGTTGACCGCCAGAATGGCAAAGTAGATGCTGATGGCCACCAGCGCCTTTTCGCCGCCCGACAGCGCCGACAGGTTTTTGATCACCTTGCCCGGCGGGGCCACCCGGATCTCGATGCCGGCGTCCAGCAGGTCAGCCCCCTCTTCCAGTGCCAGCGAGGCACTGCCGCCGCCGAACAGCTCGCGGAAGATACGGCCAAAGTTTTCGTTGATGACCTTAAAGTTTTCGCCAAAGATCTGGCGCATCTGGCCGGCCAGCTCGTTGATCATCCGCATCAGCTCATTTTTCGAGCGTTCCACGTCGGCCACCTGAGCCGACAGGGTATCAAACCGCTCTTTCACCTCGCGGAATTCCTCAATGGCACCCACGTTCACGTGGCCCAGCGCGCGGATCTTGCCGCGCACCTCGGCCACCTGTGCCCGCAGGCCGGTCACCGTTTCAAAGGGTACACACAGCTTTTCCGCCTCGGTCACCGAAAGCTGATATTCCTCCCACAGCTTTGCAATGGTCTGATCGTATTCGGTTTCGGCCGCGGCCTTACGTTCGGCAAGGCGGGCCATCTCCTGGCTCATCTTTTCCCGTTCGTCGGCTGCGGCGCGGGCACGGGCGTTGGTTTCGGTTTCGGCCTGCTGGCGCTGCATGCGCTGCAGCCGGGCCTGCTGCACCTGCTGCTCCATCTCGGCAATGCGCAGGCGGCTTTGTTCCCGCTCGGCCTCAATGGCGGCAATGCTGTGCAGGTTTTCTTCATTCTGGGCGCGCAGGGCGTTGATGCCCTGCTCCACATCGGCCTTGCGGCCGGCGTGTTCGGCGGTGCGCTGCTGCAGCGTTTCGATGGCGGTGCGGTGGGCTTCGGCGTCCTTTTCGCTGGCCAGCTGCTGCAGTTTTTTGCCGCCCATCTCTTCCGAAATCTGTGCCCGCAGCGCAAGGAACCGGTCATCCCCTTCGGTCAGGCGATCCAACTCGGCGCTCAGCGCGTCAATGTCCCCGGTCAGGCGGGCGGCTTCCGTTTCTGCCTTCTGGGCAGCGGCGCGGCCCGCTTCGATCTCGGCGGTCAGCTTTTCCATCTCGGCGGCCCGGCTTTCGGCCGAAGCACGGCCCTGCTGCAGTGCCGCCACAATGCGGCGCAGTTCGGTTTCGGCCCGGATGCGGTCGCCGTCGGCGGTGATGATCTCGCTGTTCAGGGCGGTCAGCTGAGCATTCAGGCTGTCCACCTGCGCCTTGGCGCGGTCGGTGGCATCCTGCGCATCAGTTTGTTGCTTATGCAGCTTGACCAGTTTCTGCTTCAATTCATCGATCTCTTGTCGGCGGGTAAACAGGACGGCCGATTTCTGCACACTGCCGCCGGTAAAGCTGCCGCCGGCATTGATCACCTGCCCGTCCACCGTAACCACACGGTTGCGGTAGCCCAACCGGCGTGCCACGCCGGAGGCTTCGTTGATATCGTCCACCACCACGATAAGGCCCAACAGATTGGACACGATCGCATCATAGCGTGCGTCATACTTCACCAGTTCGCTGGCCAGCTGCGCGGTGCCGGTCAATTCACCCTTAAAATACCCGGGCTGCACCGTATCCAGCGGCAGGAAGGTGGCGCGGCCGGCTCGCTCGTCCCGCAAAAAGGCAATCGCGGCCTTGGCAGCGGCTTCGTTTTCCACCACAATGTTCTGCAAGGCGGCGCCCAGTGCGGTTTCGATGGCGGTTTCGTAGCCCTTTTCCACCGTAAGAATACCGGACACCGGGCCTATAATCCCCCGCAGCCGGCGGCCCTGCGCGGCGCGCATGACGGCCTTGACCGCATGGGGATAGCCCTCCATGTTCTTTTCCATCTCGCGCAGCACCGAAAGCCGCTGCTCGGCGGCTTCCAGCTCGCGGTCGATGCGCAGTTCGGCCGCATCGGCTTCATCCAATGCCTTCTGGCGGCCGGCCAGCTTCAGGGACAGGCCGTTTTTCATATTGTTCAGCCGAGCCAGATCCCCCTGCACCTTGGTCAGGTAGTTTTGGGTCTCGGCCTGTTCTTCTTCCATGCGGGCCAGCACATCGTCGGCCGCAGCGCCCGCATTCCGGGCAGCGGCCAGCTGCTGTGCTGCCGTTTCGGCGGCAGCAGCGGCGGATGCAGCCTGCACCCGGGCGGTGGTTTGCTGCCCGGTCAGTTCGGTCAACCGGGCGGCCAGCTGGCCGCGGCGCTGCCCGGCAGCCTCGGCTTCGGCCTGCAGGGCAGCCAACTGCTGTTCCAGCGCGGCAAGTTCGGCCTCCAGCTGCTGCACCTGCTGTTCGCAGGCGGCAATGGCCTGCCGGTGGGCGGCAATGTCGGCGGCGGTCTGCTCGCGGCTTTGCTCGCCCTGCATCAGCTCTTCTTCCAGCTGGGCAATGCTTTGGTCGTTGCGCTGGATGTCGTGGCGCAGCACCGCAATGCGGCTTTCGGTGCCGCCCATCTCCTCGGTGATGCTGCGGATATCCCCATTCAGGCGGTCGATCTCCACCGTCAGACGCTGCGCCTGCTCGCGGATCTCCTCAGCTTCTGCTTCAGCAGCCCGGCCCATCTGATCGATGCGCTGGTAATCTGCCTCGGCGGTTTCGTATTTACGCTGCTGGTCGCGCACCGTTTCTTTGGTGCGGCGCACGCCATCCACCCAAAGGGTGACCTCCAGCGCCTTGCGGCTGGCGGCCAGCTCTAAAAATTTCTGTGCCTTGGCGCTGTCTTTTTCCAGCGGGCCAATGCGGCTTTCCAGCTCGCCCAGAATATCCCGCAGGCGGGCAAGATTTTCCTCGGCGTTGTTCAGCCGGCGCTCGGCTTCGTTTTTGCGGTAGCGGTATTTGGCAATACCGCTGGCCTCTTCGAAAATTTCGCGGCGTTCGCTGCTTTTGGCACCCACGATCTCGGCAATGCGGCCCTGCCCGATGATGGAATAGCCGTCGCGGCCAAGGCCGGTGTCCAGAAACAGCTCGTAGATATCCTTCAAGCGGCAGGTCTGGCCGTTGATGGAATACTCGCTTTCGCCGCTGCGGTAATACGAGCGGCCGATGATCACCTCGTCCGCAGCCAGATCCAGCGTATGATCGCGGTTGTCAAGGGTAAGGCGAACACTGGCATAGCCCATGGCGCCGCGCAGCTGGGTGCC
>JAFULE010000051.1 GCA_017483235.1 Faecalibacterium sp.
CACCGTCACCGACCCCAACATCGTGCGTTATTTCATGACCATTCCCGAAGCGGCCCAGCTGGTGCTGCAGGCGGGCGCCCTTGCCCAAAGCGGCAGCATCTATGTGCTGGATATGGGCGAGCCGGTCAAAATCATGGACCTTGCCCGCCAGCTGATCCGCTTTTACGGCTACGAGCCGGACGTGAACATGCCCATCCGGGTGGTGGGCCTGCGCCCCGGCGAAAAACTGTACGAAGAATTGCTGATGGACGAAGAGCAGGATAAAATGCACCGCACCGAGCACAACAAAATTTATGTTGCGTCGCCCAAAGACATCGACCTTGCCCGGTTTTACGACCAGCTGCAGCAGCTGTTTGCGGCGGCCGAAACCAATGACGAAGCGGTGGTGGCCCAGCTGCAGTGCATTGTGCCCAACTTTACCCCCAACCGCCAGATGCTGAAAAAGAACTGACGGAAAAACTGCGGCGGAATTGCGTCCGCCGGGAAAGTATAGAACAAAAGAGGAACAACCAATGGAAAAGAAACCCTTTCTCACCCTGCCGCAGGCGCGGCAGATCATGCAGGACATCCCCACCCCCTTCCACGTGTACGACGAGCAGGGCATCCGCGAAAATGTGCGCGCCCTGCACAAGGCCTTTTGCTGGAACAAGGGCTTTAAGGAATATTTCGCCGTAAAGGCCCTGCCCAACCCCTATATTCTGCAGCTCCTCAAGGAAGAGGGCTGTGGTGTGGACTGCTCGTCTTTCACCGAGCTGATGCTGGCCGAGGCGCTGGGCTTTGGCGGAGATGAGATCATTTTCTCTTCCAACGTCACCCCGGCAGAGGATATGCGCAAGGCGTATGAGCTGGGCGGCTACATCAATCTGGACGATGCCACCATGGACGACTTTATGGCCGATGTGGCCGGTGTGCCCGAGACGGTGTTCTGCCGCTATAACCCCGGCGGCGTGTTTACCATGGGCGAAAGCAAAGAGGGATTTCAGGTCATGGACAACCCCGGCGACGCCAAATACGGCATGACCGAGCAGCAGATGATCGACACCTTTAAAAAGCTGGCTGCCAAGGGTGCAAAGCAGTTCGGTATCCATGCCTTCCTTGCTTCCAACACCATCTCCAACGAATACTACCCCCATCTGGCAGGCATTCTGTTCCGGCTGGCGGTGCGTGTGGCACAGCAGGCCGGGGTGAAAATTGCGGCCATCAACCTGTCGGGCGGCGTAGGCATTCCCTATCGGCCCGAGCAGACCGCCAACGACATTCTGGTCATCGGCGAAGGGGTGCGCAAGCAGTTTGAGGAAATTCTGGTGCCGGCCGGTATGGGTGATGTAAAGATCTTTACTGAGTTGGGCCGCTTTACCACCGGCCCCTTTGGCGCACTGGTGGCCACCGCCATCCATCAGAAGCATATTTATAAAGAGTACATCGGGCTAAACAGCTGCGCCGCCGACCTGATGCGCCCTGCCATGTACGGCGCGTACCATCACATTACCGTGCTGGGCAAAGAGAATGCCCCCTGCACCCATAAGTACGATGTGACCGGCGGCCTGTGCGAAAACAACGACAAGTTTGCGGTGGACCGCATGCTGCCCGAAATCGAGATGGGGGATATCCTCTACATCCACGATACCGGTGCCCACGGCAGCGCCATGGGCTACAATTACAACGGCAAGCTGCACTGCGCCGAGGTGCTGCTGTGTGCCGACGGCAGCCACAAGCTGATCCGCCGCGCCGAAAAGCCGGCCGACTACTTTGCCACCCTGGACATGAGCCCCTGGGGCGACAAGCTGCTGAACAAATAAAGAAAAACAAAGCCCCGACCATAAGGAGTGGTCGGGGCTTTGTTTACCCTGATATTCTGTTCCGGCAGAATATTCTGTCTTGACAGAATGGAGTGGAGGACTATAATGGAATTGTGTTATTCTGCTGCGACAGAATGGTGAGAGATACTTTGAAAGAGGAGGGACATTCCTAATGGGTACAATTAAGATTTTTGACGCGGAAATGCACTTGATGAATAAAATCTGGGACGAAGGCAGCATCAAAGCCATCGACCTGGCCAACTGGGCCACCGAAAATCTGGGCTGGAAAAAGAACAGCTCCTATTCCATGCTGAAAAAGCTGCTGGAAAAAGGCGCGGTGCTGCGCAGCGATCCCGGCTTTGTGCTTACCCCGTTGGTTACGCGGGAAGAGATTGCCATAGATGAAACCAATGTGCTGATCGAAAAAATGTTCAAGGGCAATGTCAAGCTGTTCCTCACCGCGCTGGCTGCCGGCCAGGGGCTGAGCGAACAGGACGCCGAAGAACTGAAAGAGCTGATCCGGCACAGCAGCGAGCGGTGACAGCAATGCTGATCAATCTGTTCGTTTCGGTTTTAAACATGAGCATCAGCGCGGCATTGGCAGCGGTACTGCTGTTTGTGTGGCGTGTGGCGACCCGCCGGGTTATCCCGGCACGGTTTTACTACATTTTATGGCTGGTGCTGCTGTTCCGGCTGGCAATTCCCTTTACCATGCCCAGTTCGCTCAGTTTGCTGAACCTGTTTCCAAGCTCGGAAAAATTTTCGCAGGGCAGCAGCTACATGGTCACCATGGAGTATCTTACCCCGCAGCAGTTTGCGCAGCAAAATGCCGAACAAACCGGCCGTCTGCCGCTGCAAGCGTTGGCAGTGGTGTGGTTTGCGGTGGCTGTGGTGTTGGCGGCGGTGTGGCTCATCTGCCATGCAATGGTGCAGCGTCAGCTGCGCTATGCGGTGCTGTATCGGGATCAGCAGGTTTCACAGCTTCACAAAACGCTGGGCATCCATCACCGTATTCCGGTGTACACTTCACCCCATCTTCTTTCGCCGATTGTAACCGGGTTCTGGCGGCCCAAAGTGATTTTGCCCAAAACCGATGCCGACCCCAACCGGCTGCAGTATGCTTTGGCCCACGAACTGGTACATGCCCGCCGCGGCGACACTGCCATAAAAACGCTGTGGTTTTTTGCGGTGGCGCTGCACTGGTACAATCCGCTGGTGTGGCTGGCGTTCCGGCAGTTCTGTGCCGACATGGAAACCAGCTGCGACGAAGCAGTGCTGGGGGCTTTTGGCATTGAGCATAAAAAGCAATACGCCGCTGTATTGGTGGATTATGCGGCAGCCCGCCCCCGCGGGCCTGTGGCGGTGCTGAGTGTTGGTTTTGCCCGCAGCCGTGTGGCGCGCCGCATCGAAAAGGTGTTGGAGTACAAGCGCCTGCCGCTGTGGGCTGCAGCAGTTTTTGCGGCGGTTACAGTGCTGATCGGTTTGTCGGCATCCACCAATCCGGTGTTGACCGAAAACTGGCAGTATACCCCCAAAACCGTGTACGTGAACAGCGGGGCGCGCGCAGAGATACAAACCTTTGTACAGGATTTTGTCCGGATGACCGAGCAGGGGGATGCCGCCGCCATTGCGGGCTGCTCCACTGCCGACGCGGAATACTTTGCCGAGCTGTATCGCCCCTTTGCCGAAGGCCGGCTTTCGCTGGCGGTGGAACACATCTTCTACACCTCACCGCAAAGTGCCGAAGTGTTTTTGAAGGTACGGCAGAACAGCGGCAGTGTATTTCCCCAGGGCACCGAGCGGCTGGTGGCCAGCATCAACACCAGTGCGGCAATGGATGGCCTGTATCTGGATCAGCTGCACCCGCACGAACGGTATAACCGTATCCACGCGGTGGATCAAAGCGACGAGGCGGTGCAGATTGTGGAAAACATGATCCGCTTTGGGCTGACCAGTGGCGAAAATACCCCGCAGAATGCCCCCCGCATTGCGGCGTTCTGCATGGCAATGGCGCAGCGGCAAAGCGATGCGCCGACCCGCGGCGGCATTCCGGCCCAAGCGGTGGAGCAGGCGGCAGTCGATTTCTTCCGCATAGAAGATCCTGCCTATCTGCGCAGCTGCGATTATTACGATGCAGCACAAAAGGTGTACCACTACGATCCGGGCATGGGCACCAGCTATGAATACCGGATCATTGCACTGGAAAAATCCGCCGCCGGCGCAGCCGTCACGGTGGAATTTTATAAAGACCCCTTGCAGACCCAAACAGAAAAGATCGTAAAATACACATTGGAAAGGGCTTGAAAATTATGAGATTTAAACGAATTGCAGCGCTGCTGCTCAGCCTGGCCATG
>JAFULE010000052.1 GCA_017483235.1 Faecalibacterium sp.
CGGCAACGGCTGCCGGCGGCGAAATGGAGTTTATGCGGGTTCGGTGCCCTCGAACTGGCTGTTGTACAGTGTGGCGTAAAAACCGCCGGCGGCCAGCAGCTGTTCGTGGCTGCCCTGCTCGACGATCTGGCCGTCCTTCATCACCAGAATGATATCCGCCTCCCGGATGGTAGAAAGCCGATGCGCCACAATAAAACTGGTGCGGCCCTGCATCATCTGATGAAACGCCTTCTGAATGCGCACCTCGGTGCGGGTGTCAATGCTGCTGGTGGCCTCGTCCAGAATCAACATGGGCGGCAGGCACAGCATTACACGGGCGATGCACAGCAGCTGCTTTTGGCCCTGGCTGATGTTGCCGCCGTCCTCGGTGATCACCGTGTCGTAACCGTTGGGCAGCCGCTTGATAAAGCTGTGAGCGTGGGCGGCCTTGGCAGCGTCGATCACCTGCTGCAGGGTGGCGTCGGGGTTAGCGTAGGCGATGTTTTCCCGAATGGGACCGGCCTTCAGCCAGGTTTCCTGCAGCACCATACCGTAGCTGCTGCGCAGCGAAGCGCGGGTCACCTGCCGGATGTCCTGCCCGGCCACCCGGATGGCGCCGCTGTCCACATCGTAGTATCGCATCAGCAGGTTGATCAGGGTGGTTTTTCCGCAGCCGGTGGGGCCTACAATGGCAATGCGCTGGCCGGGCTGTACGTTCAAACTGAACTGTTCGATCAGGGGCCGGTCGGGCAGATAGCGGAAACTGACATCCTGCAGCTGCACATGGCCGTCCGGCACCAGCACAGCGGCCTGCGCCGGCTCGGCAATTTCGCTTTCGGCATCCAGCAGTTCAAACACCCGGGCCGCGCAGGTAAGGGCGTTCTGCAGCTCGGTCACCACGCCGGAAATTTCGTTGAAGGGCTTGGTGTACTGGTTGGCGTAGCTTAAAAACACGCTCAGCTGGCCCACCGTAATGCCGCCGGCTACTGCGTACAGCGCACCTACCAGCCCCACGCCGGCGTAGACGATGTTGTTCACAAACCGGGTGCAGGGGTTGGTCAGGCTGGAAAAGAAGATGGCGTTCAGGCTGGTTTTCTGCAGCTGATCGTTGATTTGGTCAAAGGCGGCAAGGGCGTCGTCTTCATAGCCGAAGGCCTGCACCACCTTCTGGCCCTCGATCATCTCGTTGATCAGGGCGGTCTGCCGGCCGCGCACGCTGCTTTGCTGCTGGAAGAACTTGTGGGTGCGTTTGGCCAGAAAACCGGCCACCACCAGACTAAGCGGGGTAATGCACACCACCACCAGCGTAATGGGCAGGTTGACGCTGAGCATAAACAACAGGGTACCGGCAATGGTCAGCACACCGGTAAACAACTGGGTAAAACCCATCAGCAGGCCGTCGGTAAAGCTGTCCACATCGGCGATCACCCGGCTGACCAGATCGCCTGCAGGGTGGGTATCAAGCCAGCTTAAAGGCAGGCTTTGCACCTTGCGGATGGCGGCATTGCGCAGATCCTTTGCCACCGAATAGGTCACCCGGTTGTTGCACAGGCTCATAACCCACTGGGTCAGGGCGGTGGCGGCGGTAAGCAGGGCAATGCTGCCCATGATCTGCAAAACCGGGCCAAACTGCACCTGTCCTGCGCCGATCATCCGGTCGATGGCATTGCCGGTCAGAATGGGCACATACAGCTGGGCGGCCACGTTCAGCGCGGCAAACAACAGGCTGAAGATCACATACCCGCAGTAAGGGCGGATCAGCTGCAGTACCCGCAGCAGGGTGCTGCGGCTGGCTGTGGGGGCGGTTTTGTCTGCCATTACTGCTCGCCCCCTTTCTTAAACTGACTGTCGTAGATCTCTTTGTAGACCTCGCACTCGGCCAAAAGCTGCGCATGGATGCCGCTGCCCACCAGCCGGCCGTCGTCCAGCACAAGGATCCGGTCGGCGTGCATCAGGCTGGCGGCCCGCTGGCTGACAATAAACACGGTCATCTGCCCGGGCAGGGCGCGAATGGCTTTGCGCAGGGCTGCGTCAGTGGCAAAATCCAGCGCACTGGCGCTGTCGTCCAGAATCAGGATGCGGGGCTGCCTGACCAGTGCGCGGGCAATGGTCAGCCGCTGCTTCTGCCCGCCGGACAGATTGCGGCCGCCCTGTTCCACCACTTCGTCCAGGCCTAAAGGTTTTGCGCGAACAAACTCGGCAGCCTGTGCAGCTTCCAATGCGGCCCACAGCTGCGCGTCATTGGCGGTGGGGTTGCCCCACAGCAGGTTGGAGCGGATGGTACCGCTGAACAGCTGGGCCTTCTGGGGCACAATGCCCACCATGCTCCGCAGTGCTTCGCGGGGCCAGTAGTGGGCCGGTACCCCGAACAGCAGCACACTGCCGGCGGTGGTGTCATAAAAGCGGGGGATCAGGTTGACAAGGCTGGTTTTGCCGCTGCCGGTGCCGCCGATCACGCCGATGGTCTGGCCGGGCAGGGCCTCAAAGCTGACGTCGGTCAGGCTTTCGTCACCGGCGCCTGTGTACTGCAGGCTTACCCGGTCAAACCGCACCGCGGGGGAGGATGCATCGCAGACGGGCATTTCTGTGGGGAAAGCCATACCGGGTTGGGTTTCCAGCACCGCCTGCACGCGCCCGGCACAGGCCAGCGCCTTGGTGGTAAGCACAATGGTGTTGGCCAGTTTGACCAGCTCCACCAGGATCTGGGTCATATAGCTGACCAGCGCTACAATGTCGCCATTCAGCAAAACGCCGTCGTTCACCCAACGTCCGCCGCAGTACAGAATGGCAATGATGGTCAGGTTTACCACCACATAGGTCAGCGGGTTCATCAAGGCTGACAGACTGCCTGCTTTCTGCTGCAGGGCGGTCAGCAGGCCGTTGGCCGCTTCGAACCGATCCACCTCAGCCTGCTGCTTGTTAAAGGCGCGCACCACACGCACCCCCGAAAGGTTCTCGCGGGTCACACCGGTCACACCGTCCAGCGCCTGCTGCACCTGCCTGAACAGCGGACGGGTCAGCAGCATTACCCCAAATACCACCGCGGCCAGCAGCAGAATGGACACCGCAAAAATCACTGCGGCGCGGGCGTCGATGGTAAAGGCCATCACCATGCTGCCCACCACGATGAAGGGACTGCGCAGAAACAGCCGCAGCGCCATGTTGATGCCGCTTTGAATCTGATTAATGTCGCTGGTCATGCGGGTGATCAGGGTGCTGGCCCCCAGTTTGTCCATGGCCGAATGATCAAGGCTTTGAATATGGGCAAACAGGGTGTGCCGCAGCGCAGTGGAATAACCCACCGCTGCCCGGGCGGCAAAATACTGGGCGGTCAGGCTGCAGCTTAGGCCAATAAAGCCCAGCGCCACCAGCAGACCGCACCGGGCCAGAATGTAGCCGCGGTCGCCGGCGGCAATGCCGGTGTTGATGATATCGGCCATGACCAGCGGCACAAACAGGTCGAAAAAGGCTTCCAGCATTTTAAACAGCGGGGCGATTACGCTTTCTTTTTCGTACCCGCGCAAAAACCGAAGCATTTGTTTCATGGTAAAACTCCCTTACAGTGTTCGCTAACTTTTAGAATACCACAAAAAAACAAAAATGGGAAATGCGGTTTTATCACCCTTCGTTGTGCAGCGACAAACCTTTTTCAGTACATAAAATGTTCACAAATCGCCTAAAAATTTTACATACCCATACGGTATGCTAAAGAATATCAAAACTGCTGAATTTGTCGGAGCGTGAACGCGTATGAGTAAAGTGATCGGCATCGATCTGGGTACCACCAATTCCTGCGTGGCGGTGGTCGAAGGCGGTAAGCCTGTGGTCATCCCCAACGCCGAGGGCGAACGTACCACCCCCAGTGTGGTGGCTTTTTCCCGGGAGGGCGATCGTCTGGTGGGCGGCACGGCCAAGCGCCAGCTTGCCACCAACCCCGGCCGCACCGTGTCCAGCATCAAGCGGCAGATGGGCAGCAGCTACCGTGCCCGCATCGATGGCAAGGATCTGACCGCGCAGGAAATCAGCGCCATGATCCTGTCCAAGCTGCGGCGCGATGCCGAAAGCTATCTGGGCCAGCCGGTCACCCAGGCGGTGATTACAGTACCCGCCTATTTTGACGACAGCCAGCGCAAAGCCACCCAGGACGCCGGCCGCATTGCCGGGCTGGAGGTGCTGCGCATCATCAACGAGCCCACCGCTGCAGCCCTTGCCTATGGGCTGGAAAACGAGCAGAACCAGAAAATTCTTGTCTACGATCTGGGCGGCGGCACCTTTGACGTGTCCATCATTGAAATTGACGACGGTGCCTTTACGGTGCTGGCCACCGGCGGCGACACTGCGCTGGGCGGTGACGACTTTGACCAGCGTATTGTGGATCATCTGGTGGCAGAGTTCAAAAAGACCGACCGCATCGACCTTGCCAAAGACCCGGCTGCGCTGGGCCGCCTGAAAGAGGAGGCCGAAAAGGCCAAAAAAGAGCTTTCCAGCACGGCATCGGTGCAGATCAACCTGCCCTTTATTGCGGTGGGCAAGGATGGCCCCCATCATCTGGATGTGACCATGACCCGCGCCCAGTTCGAGATGCTGACCGGGGATCTGCTGGCCCGCACGGTACAGCCGGTGCAGACCGCACTGAAGGACGCCGGCCTGACCCCGCGCGACCTGACCCGCGCCCTTCTGGTGGGCGGCAGTACCCGCATGCCCGCGGTGGAGCGCAAGGTAAAAGAAATTTTGGGCTTTGCCCCCAGCCGCAACCTGAACCCGGATGAATGTGTGGCTATGGGTGCGGCGGTGCAGGGCGCCATTCTGCAGGGCGGCGGCAAGCTGGCCGGCGCTTCGGGGCAGGCGGCCCGCGGCCTTGTGCTGATGGACGTTACCCCCCTGACCCTTTCCATCGAAACACTGGGCGGCGTGGCTACCCCGCTGATCACCCGCAACAGCATGATCCCCACCCGTAAAAGCCAGATCTTCACCACGGCCCGGGCGTTCCAGACCTCGGTAGAGATCAATGTGCTGCAGGGCGAACGACATTTTGCCCGCGACAACAAATCGCTGGGCAAGTTCAAGCTGGGCGGCATCCGCACCGGTTTTATGGAAAAACCCCAGATCGAGGTCACCTTCGACATCGATGTCAACGGCGTGGTCAAGGTGTCGGCCAAGGATCTGGGCACCGGTCGCCAGCAGGAGATCACCATCACCGGCTCCACCAATCTGTCCGAGCAGGAGGTGCAGCGTGCCATGGCAGATGCTGCCGCTTATGAAGCCGAGGATGCCAGCCGCCGTGCCCGGCTGGAGCTGCACAACCACGCCGAACTGTTGGCCGCCCGGGTGGAGCAGGCGTTGGAGCAGTTCAAAAAGCAGCTGGACAAGGCCGAGGTAAGCGAAGTAAAGGCTGACCTTGCCGCACTGCGCCGCTGCCTGCGTAAGGACCGCCCTGACAAGATGGACCAGAAGGAAGAGAACGCCCTGCGGCAGGCCAAGCAGAAGCTGGAGCAAAGCGCTGCCCACCTGATGTGTTTGTACCAGCAGGCACAGCAGACTTCCGGTGAAGAAAATAGCCTGTGATCCGAAAACAAAAGCGCCCCCGCAGCCAATGGCCGCGGGGGCGCGCTGTTTTACAGCAGTTTGGAAAGGAAGGTTTTCAGGCGGGGATGCTTGGGGTTCGAGAAAAACTCTTCGGGGGCTTCGTCCACCTGCACGGTGCCTTCGTCAATGAAGATGACCCGGTTGGCCACCTCGCGGGCAAAGCCCATCTCGTGGGTCACCACCAGCATGGTAATGCCGCTGCGGGCCAGCTCTTTCATCAGCTCCAGCACCTCGCCCACCATTTCGGGGTCCAGTGCGCTGGTAGGTTCGTCGAACAGGATCACGTCCGGGTCCATGGCCAGCGCGCGGGCAATGGCAATGCGCTGCTTCTGGCCGCCCGACAGGCTGGCAGGGTATACATCGGCCTTTTCGCTCAGGCCGACGCGGGCTAGCAGCTCGTCGGCTTTGGCGCTGGCGGCGGCCTGATCCTTCATCTTCAGCAGCACCGGGGCAAGGGTCAGGTTTTCCTTCACCGTCTTGTGGGGGAACAGGTTGAAATGCTGGAACACCATGCTCATCTTGCGGCGGGTGGCGTCGATATGCTTTTCGGTCACCTCTTCGCCGTGGAATTTGATCACACCCTCGGTGGGGTCTTCCAGATGGTTCAGGCAGCGCAGAAAGGTGCTTTTGCCGCAGCCCGACGGGCCGACCAGACACACCACGTCGCCTTTGTAAATATCGATATCAATGCCCTGCAGCACGTTCAGCTGCTGGGGCATTTTTTTGGTGCCGCCGTAGGTTTTGTACAGCCCGCGCACCTCAATGATCTTTTCGTTAGCGGTCACTCTGCGCCAGCCTCCTTTCCAGAATATTTACCAGCTTGGTCAGTACCAGCACCACCACCAGATAGATGGCGGCAATGGCCAGCAGCGGGGGGAAGTAGTCGAAGGTCTGGCTGGTGATCTGCATGGCGCCGCGGGTCAGCTCGCCCAAACCAATGTAACCGGCGATCGAGGTTTCTTTCAGCAGGGCGATGCCTTCGTTGCACAAACTGGGCAGGGTGCTTTTCAGCGCCTGCGGCAGAATGATGTGCAGCATGGTCTGCCAGTACGAAAGGCCAAGGCTGCGGCCGGCTTCCATCTGGCCGGGGTCAATGCTCATAATACCGCCGCGGAAGATCTCGGCCACGTAAGCGCCCGAGTTAAAACCAAAGGCAAAAATAGCCACAGGCACCTTGCCGGGGTCGTAGGTGACAAAGATAACGTAGTAGGCGATCAGCAGCTGTACCATCACGGGGGTGCTGCGGATCACGGTCAGATACAGCCGGCACACGGCGTCCAGCAGCTTCAGACCAAAGCTGGGGCGCAGGGCCTTGTCGTGGGTCACACGCACCATGGCCACCGCAGCGCCCAGCACAAGGCCGAACACCAGCGCGCCAAGGGTGATGATCAGGGTGTTTTCCAAACCGTTCATCAGATATTGCCAACGGTTTTTTTCAATAAAATTCAGTACAATGTGGCGTTGCCAGAACTCGGCCATCAGAACTCCTCACTTTCGCACAACCAATACGGCAGAAAAACGGGGCTGCCATCCGAATGGGCAGCCCCGTGGCCAGCAAACAGATTACTTGCGCACGATGATGACCTGCACGCCGGTGGCGTAGCTGTCGGTAAAGTCCACGTTCTGCAGACGCTCTTCGGTCACGGTCATGCCGGCGGCGCCGAAGTCGGCCTTGCCGCTGTTCACGGCGGGGATGATGGCGTCAAACTCGATGTCGCTGATCTCCAGCTCGTAGCCCAGCTTGTCGCAGATGGCCTTGGCAAAATCGGCGTCGATGCCCACAACGGCCTCGCCCTCGTAGTACTCGTAGGGGGGGAAGTAGGCGTTGGTGGC
>JAFULE010000053.1 GCA_017483235.1 Faecalibacterium sp.
CCACGGCGACTGGCGTGCCGAGATCGAGGCCATGCGCCCCCTGTTTGCCGACCCCAAGGTGGTAGCGGTGGGCGAGATCGGTCTGGACCACCACTGGCCGGTGCCCAAACAGGAACAGTACGAAATGTTTGAGGCGCAGCTGCTGCTGGCCAAGGAGCTGGGGCTGCCTGCCTCCATCCATGACCGCGAAGCCCACGGCGAAATGTACGAACTGCTGGAAAAGCACAAGCCCGCCGGGGTGCTGCACTGCTACAGCGGCAGCGCCGAGGATGCGGTGCGGCTGGCAAAGCAGGGACTATACTTCGGCTTTGGCGGCGCGCTGACCTACAAGGGTGCCAAGCGGGCGGTAAAGGCGGTACAAGCCATCCCCCGCGAACAGGTCATTCTGGAAACCGATTGCCCCTATATGTCCCCCGAGCCGGTGCGCGGTCGCCGCAACGACAGCCGCAACATCGCCCATGTGGCCGGATTCCTGGCTGAGCTGTGGCAGATGGATCCGCAGCAGGTGCTGGATGTTACCAACGCCAATGCACGCCGGCTTTTCAAGCTGTAATGTCATTACACCATACAAAAAAGGAGAAATCACCATGAAAGCACGTATTCCCAAGCATCGCGAGTTTCTGATCAGCTTCCCCGAGAATGTTGAGCAGGCCAAGGCCGACGAAGGCTGGACCAAGCTGAACCAGATCGTAGAGGACTACAAGAAGAGCCACAACGGTCAGAGCGTTTACAGCCCCACCTTCATCGAGGACTGTGAGCCCGCCGTAAAGGCCCTGCAGGAAGAGTACGGTTTTGAGTATACCGTAGACTTTGTCTGATCTTTAAACAAAAAAACGTGCAGACCACGCGGTCTGCACGTTTTTTGTTTGCGTTATTCCTGCACTGCAGAGGAGGCCGGCGGTGCCGAGGGGGCGCCCGCCTCGTCCAGAATAGCCTGCTGCAGCGAAGAGTTTGCCACAACCGGCGGGTTATTCACCGCGTTGGTGGGGGCAGGGGTTGCCTGAGGCTTTGTTTCGCTTTCAGCAATGCCCACCAGATACCACTCATCGCCGCTTTTTTCGAACAGATAGTCCATATACTTTACCGGCTCAGTGGTGTTGACGGTGGTCAGGTCGCTGCTGTTATAGCTGGGGATATACCCGGTGGTCACCCGCAGCTGACCGGCTTTTATGAACAGCCCGGTCACCTTTGCCTCGTAGGTGCCAACGGTACCGGTGGCCGGAATCAGATAGCACTGCCGGGCTTCGTCGTATTCCATCAGCATGCCTTCCATCTCAAAGCTTTTATGCTGCAGTTTAAAGTCGGGGCCCACCACCGTGGCAAGGTAGGCATCCACCTCAACAGCGGGCAGCAGCACCTGCTGGGTCTCAGCGTCCAGCTCGTAATTGGTCAGGCCGTTTGGCGTTTCCAGAATGCTGTACAGGGTGCCCCACACTGCGGTGGAACGCAGATTCTGCTCATTACAGTTCTGGATGCCGCCACTGAAGGGCAGCGGATCAAACAGAACAAAACCTTCAACCTTTTGCTCAAAAACAGCGCGCTCGGCGGTATCGTCAAACAGATTGCGCACCGCGCCCACCGCCAGATTGACCACTGTAAGGGCGCCCAGCATAGCCAGCGTGGCCACCAAAAGCCCCAACAACTGCCGCGCACGGCGGCGCTGCTTACGGGCGTATTCTTCCTTTGTGATTGCCATAGATATAGTCTCCTTACCGGGTTCTGCCACCGGGGCGGCAAAATTCACCATACAAACAAAGTATACCATATCCCAACGCGGAACGCAAAAAAATGCGATGGCATTTGTGTGAAAAACTGCCACGCCGTTGTTTTGGGGTAAACGGGAGCCGACCGTTCAAATTCATCTCGCAATGCCACCGGCGCTGTGGTATAATGGCCCTACTTGGTATACTGCACAGGAGGGAATTTTGATGATCCGTTTTTCCAATGATTACAGCGAGGCCTGCCACCCGCTGATTCTTGAAGCTTTGGCTGCCACCAATCTGGAGGGCAACTTTGGCTATTCCCGCGATCCCCACTCGGAAAAGGCCCACGAGCTGATCCGCAAGGCAGTGGCCTGCCCCACCGCCGATGTACACATTCTGGTGGGCGGCACCCAGACCAACACCACCGTCATCGCTTCGGCTCTGCGTCCCCACGAAGCGGTGATCACTGCTGCCACCGGCCATATTGTTGGGCACGAAAGCGGCGCCATCGAAGCCACCGGTCACAAATGCATCACCTGCCCCGCCGTCGACGGCAAACTGACCCCTGCCCTTGTGCGGGCCGCTGCTGCCGCCCATACCGAAGAATACACCGTAAAGCCCCGCATGGTGTACATCAGCCAGACCACCGAACTGGGCACCCTGTACACCCTGCCCGAACTGGAAGCACTGAGCGAAACCTGCCGCGAGCTGGGCCTGTACCTGTTTTTGGACGGTGCCCGTCTGGGCTCGGCCCTTGCCACCGGACTGTTCACCCTGCCCGATCTGGCCCGCCTGTGCGATGTATTTTACATTGGCGGCACCAAGAATGGCGCCATGATGGGCGAAGCACTGGTGATTGTGAACGACGCCCTGAAGCCCGATTTCCGCTATCATCTCAAGCAGCGCGGCGGTATGATGGCCAAAGGCTGGCTGCTGGGATTGCAGTTTGAGGTGCTGATGCAAAACGATCTGTACATTCAGCTGGCCCAACACGCCAACGCCGTGGCCCTGAAGCTGAAAGATGGTATTGCCGCGCTGGGCTACCGCTTTACCTCCGACAGCATCACCAACCAGCAGTTTGTAGTGTTGCCTAATGCTGTATTGGAACAGCTGAACGGCCGCTTTACCTGGGAAGTAATGAGCCGCCCCGATGCCAACCACACCGAGATTCGTCTGGTAACCAGCTGGGCCACCCCCGAAAGTGCTGCCGACGCCTTTGTGCAGGCCCTGAAGGAAGCTGCTGCCAATACCTGATTTTTACAACAAATCCCCCGCCGATGCAATGTTCCATCGACGGGGGATTTTGCGTTTAGTGGGGTTGTTCCCGGGCGACCTTTTCCCGGGTCTCGGCATTCACCGCATCCTTCAGCTGCTGCATCCAGGGGGAAAAGGTGACCTTGTCTGCCCCATAGCGCAGCTGCAGGTCGTACTCCAGCGGCAGCCAACTGGAAAGCTCGGCCTCGTTGTGCTGAACGACCGCTTCCATATTGTCAAGCGCTTTGTAAATCTTTGCTTCCACCGTCTGCAGTGCATCCATTTCGTCAAACAGCGCTGTCCAGTCCTGCGCATACGGTGCGGGCAGGCTGCCCAGCCACCGGCGCAGCTGATCGGCTTCGGCCTGCTCATGGGCTGCCGTCTTTTCAAAAGCGGGCACATCGCCGGTAAAGGCTTCGCCCAGATCGTGCAGCACGCACATCTGCAGCACCTTATCCATATCCGCCTGCGGAAATTCATCCCGCACCAGCATGGCCATCAGGCACAGCCGCCAGCTGTGCTCGGCCACACTTTCGTGCCGACCGGTGCTGGTCCAGCTGTGGCGGGTGTTGTTTTTCAGCCGTTCTGCCAGATGCAGTATCTGCAAAAAGCTTTTATGGTCCATATACGCTCCTTTTTTACCATGTCAGTCCAGCAAGCCGAGAATTTCCTCCCGGCTCATGGTCATGATACTGCCCTCGGCGCTGCCGGTAATGCTGTCGGCCAGCGACTGCTTAGCCTGCTGCAGCTGCAGGATTTTTTCCTCAATGGTGTCCTGCGCAATCAGCTTGTACACCTGCACCATATTTTGCTGCCCAATGCGATAGGCACGGTCGGTGGCCTGATTCTGGGCCGCCACATTCCACCACGGGTCGTAGTGGATCACAATGTCGGCAGCAGTCAGGTTCAGGCCGGTGCCGCCCGCCTTAAGCGAAATGAGAAACACGCTGGCCTCGCCGTCGTTGAAACGACGCACCAGCTGAGCCCGCACCGGTTTGGGGGTGGAACCCTGCAGGGTAAAATGGGAGATACCCAGTTCGTCCAGCCGTTGCTGCAGCAATTCCAGCATACTGGTGAACTGGCTGAACAGCAAAATCCGATGTCCGCCGTCTACTGCCGAGGCCACCAATTCCAGACAGGCGTCCAGCTTGGCACTGCCGCCCTGCCAGTTTTCGGCCATCAATCGCGGGTCGCAGCAGATCTGCCGCAGCCGGGTAAGCACCGCAAACACCTGCATCCGGTCTTCGTCCTTGATGGCGCGCAGCTTCTGCTTTGCGTCTGCCACGGCGGCCAGATACAGCTTTTTCTGCTCTTCGGCAAAGGGCACCGGGGTCACATGTTCGATCTTGGGCGGAAGTTCAGTCAGCACCTCGCTCTTCATGCGGCGCAGAATAAAGGGACTGGTCAGCTGGTTCAGCCGGGCGGTCATGGCCCGGTTCTGATCCTGCGTGATCGGCTTTTCAAACCGTTCGCGGAACAGATTATAGTGATAGAGATATCCCGGCATTAAGAAGGAGAAGATGCTCCACAATTCGCTCAGCCGGTTTTCGATGGGGGTACCGGTCAAAGCAAACCGACGGCAACTGTTCAGCTTGCACACTGCCTTGTACTTCTGCGTGGTATGATTTTTGATGGCCTGTGCTTCGTCCAGAATACAGGCGTAGAACCGGTGCTTTTCGTACAGTGCTTCGTCCCGGCGCAGCAGATCGTACCCGGTCACCACCAAATCATACTCTTCAAACCGTTCAGCCAGCCGGGCACGCTGTTCGGCGGTGCCGTCCACCGCCAGACACTTCAGCTGGGGGGTAAATTTGCGGCATTCCTCGGCCCAGTTCAGCACCAGCGACGCCGGGCAGACGATCAGGCTGGGGCGGGTTTCGCCTGCTTCCTTCATGGCAAGCAGATAGGCCAGCACCTGCAGTGTTTTACCCAGACCCATGTCATCGGCCAGAATGCCGCCCATAGCATAGGCATCCAGCGTGCGCAGCCAGCGGTAGCCGGTGCGCTGATATTTGCGCAGCACCCCCTGCAAACTTTCGGGCAGGGCGTAGGCGCTGTCGGCCACGCTGCGGAAATTGCGGCTGATAGCACGGAATGTGTCGTCACGCCGGAATCGCACCGATTGCTGTGCCGCCATCGCTTTATCCAGACTGGGGGCACGGTACAGCGGAAGTTCGGCGTGGCCGTCCACCAGCGACGCGCCCGAAATCTCCAGCGTTTCGCCCAGCTCTTCCAGCGGCTGCAGGTCTGCATCCAGCCGCAGCACCCGACCGTCCCTCAGGCGGTGATACTTCTTTTTCTCCCGCAGGCTGGCCAACAGCGCCTGCAGCTCCTCGGCGGGAAATTCCCCGGTGTCCACGGTCAGATCCAGCACACTGCCGCTGACCGACACCCCCACGCTGACCTTGGGGCGGGGCACCTGCATGGCGCGGAAAGACTCGCTCATATACACTTCGCCCTGCCCCAGCATGGCAGGGATGGCCTCGTCCAACAGGCGGAACAACTCTTCCTCACCGTCGGCTTCGTACAGGCCGGCTTCCTCCGGCAAAGCGGCTGGATACAGATAGTGATTCAGCAGCGCATGTACCTTGCCTTCGGCGCGAGAGTCGCGCAAAAGGCCGGCCGGCGGCGGAGCAAAGGGGGTCACCTGCTCTTCCCCGTACAAAAACACCGGATAAACGGTCACCCGCATCTGCCATGGCCGATCGAGATAAAACTGTACCACCGGCGGCAGCGGCAGTTGATCCAGCAGCAGCCGCTCGGGGTCATTCAGGGTAACGAACTCTCGAATTTCGGGCATGACATAGGTGCAGAACTCGGTGGCATCCTTTGTGGTAAAAAACAGCTCTCGACCGCCCAGCACCGTGGCTATGGGGTTCAGCCGGCGATGGGCCAGTTCGTCCATACACCACACATCGGTATAGGAATAATAATAGTACCGCGCGGCGCCCTTGCACCAATGCAGCTCGTGGTTTGCCGCAAGCAGTACACCACCGCGGCGGCGCTCTGCGGTCAGGGTCACCTGCGGCGGGCCGTCGTGTAGCGCGTAGCCGCCCACAAGACCCTCAGGTTTATACAATGCCACCACTGCGTCCAGAATTTCCGGTGCAAGGGTCAGGGTGCTGGTAATCGATTTGGGGCGGGCATAGTTCACCACTGATTTTGAATATTCCAGCAAGGCCATCTGCCGCTGCAGCAGTTCGATCAAAACCCGGGAGGTGGCATCGTAGGCCGCCACGCACTGCACAAAGCTCAGCTGCTTGCCATAGGTAATCTGGCGGGCCGTATCAAAGGCTGCAAAAAATTCCGGCAGATCCTTGACCACATATCGCCGTCCGCCTGCGCTGATGCGCAGCCGCAGCTCGGCGGGCTGGTCGTTGCGCAATGCATCCAGCAAAAGCTCCGGTTCCAGCGTGGCAGTTCCCTCAGGCAGGTAATCACCGGCACGCAACTGTTCCCGGTCAATGCGCTGGGCCTCGGACCTATATAGTCGAATCAGCTGCAGGGCCCCTTCGTCCGACACCGCCTCAGGGCCGCGCCATTTGCGGCCAAACATGGCGTCCAGACTGGAGCTGTAGCTGCTTTGCCTTTGGGGCTGGGGGGTAGTTTGCACCGCAGGCGCATCATCGGCAAAGGGAGTTCCTTCGTAGATGCTGTGGAAATCAGTCTTTTCCTGCTTTAAGCCCTGTGTCCCCTTTTGCAGCCCACCGTTTTCGCCCAGCAATTGTTCCAGACTGACAGCGGTTTTCAGCGAGTGATTTTCCACATATTGCAGCATCACCGCGCCGATATGCTTGCACAGGGGGCCGTCCCCTTTTTGATTGTAAGGGCATCCGCAGTCGGCACTGGTAAACTCCTGCCCGTCCCGCAGCCAGATGCGCACCGGATAGACTTCGGTTCCGGTCACTTCAGCAGTCAGGTGGGTCACCCCCGGGGCGCTTTCGGTTTCGGCATAATCATAAACCCGGCCGCGCTCGTAATACCGCGCCGCACGACTATACACGGTGCTGCCCAGCAGTTTTTTTACCTGTTTCCGATCCATGGCACCCTCCTGAAATGGTAAACCTTATCTTTTTATGATACAGATTTTGCGCCGCCAAAACAAGGGAAATAACGGGAAAAGTTTGAAAAAAAGCAAAAGAAAACGCCCAGACATTACTGTCTGAGCGTTTTGCTTGGTATCGGCATCTACCTATTTTCACAGGCCGTCTCCAGCCAACTATCGTCGGCGCAAGTGAGCTTAACTTCTGTGTTCGGAATGGGAACAGGTGGGACCTCACCGCCATCGACACCGATTATTTCGTGAACTCAGTATACCATCTCTGGCTCCTTTTGTCCACTACTTTTCGGGATGCACCCTGAAAACTGAATAATAAACTGCTTAGCAAATGAA
>JAFULE010000054.1 GCA_017483235.1 Faecalibacterium sp.
ACAGGAACACAATATCTTTGTAGCCGAAGCAATTTGGCCCCGCTACATGCCTTCCCGTTCCATCATTCAATCTGTATTGGACAGCGGAATTATTGGCAAAATCAACACTCTTACAGCTAACCTGTGCTATCCGGTAAGCAAGAAAGAACGTTTGGTCAATCCTGAACTTGCCGGCGGCGCTTTGCTGGATGTGGGTATTTACGGCATCAATTTTGCTCTGATGCATTTTGGAACGGAGATTGACCGCATCGATTCTTCGGTTCAGTTCACGCCTTCCGGCGTGGATGGCATGGAAAGCATTACCATGCGTTACAAGGACGGCCGGATGGCAATTCTAACCCACGGAATTTACTCCCGCTCTGATCGAAAAGGCATTTTCTATGGCGAAAAAGGATATATCATCGTAGAAAATATCAACAACCCGCAATCGATTTCGGTATTTGACACAAACGATCAGCTGCTTCAAAGCTACACCTTCCCGGATCAGATCAGCGGTTACGAATACGAGTTCAGTGAATGTATCCGCGCAATTCAAAACAGAAAGACCGAAAGCACCTCTATGCCTTTGGAGCACACCATTCAGATGATGGAGTTGTTTGATGGTGTGCGAAAGCAGTGGGGCCTGGTGTATCCGCAGGAAAAAAACTGATCCACTGAGCATTCTGTCAACAAATTTTTATGTAACCACTGCCGTGAACGCGGAAAACCGCCGCTATAAGAATGTATTCATCACAGAAAAAAGCCGCCTGCTGGCCGCGCCGATGCTTCAGCGCCGCGAACAGGTGGAAAACGGCCTTATGAAAGGCTTCTCTTCCGAGGAAAAAGAAAAAATAACAGCTCTTTTGCTGCATCTGCGCAAAAACGTCGAAGAAATGTGATATTTACAGCCCAGAGCGTCCTTTTCCGCCCCAATATGTAGCAAGCTATACAAAGGTTCCAAGTCTGCCCAATTTGTAATTGAGCAGATCAAAACACGATAAATCCAAAGAAAGGAATTTGTAGTATGGTTGATTTGAAAGCAAAGCCGTTTTATCTGAACAACGAACAGATCCGGTGGGTGGAGGACACCTATGCCTCGATGGACACGCTGGAGAAGGTTCAGCAGCTGTTCTTTAAGGTGGCCGGCAACCGGGAGGAAAGTGCTGTCCAGAAGGTGGTAGAGACCTATAAGCAGGGCGGCCTGCGCTGGCAGGGCGGCGATTCCAAGGCCAACTGGAAGCTGCTGATGAACTACCAGAAGTATTCCAAGATTCCCTTGCTGATCGCAGCCAATCTGGATGACGGCGGAAACGGCTGTATGACCGACGGCACCTTTGTGATGACTGCAGCCGGTGCAGCTGCTTCCGGCGATACTGAGACCGCTTATAACATTGGCTACGTGGCCGGCAAAGAGGCTTCTGCCATCGGCGTCAACTGGCTGTTTAACCCCTGCGCCGACATTTACATGAACTGGCGCAACACCATTGTCAACACCCGTTCCTACGGCGACAATGCCGACACCGTCATCAAGAATATCCGCGCCTTTATTGAGGGCGTTCACCAGAGCAACGTGGCCTGCTGCTGCAAGCACTTCCCCGGTGACGGCGTCGAAGAGCGCGACCAGCATCTGCAGCTGGGTGTCAATGACCTGAGTGCGGAAGAGTGGGATAATTCTTTCCGTAAGGTCTACCAGACCATGATCGACGAAGGTCTGGAATCCATCATGGTGGGACATATCGCCCTGCCCGAGATGAGCCGCAAGCTGCGCCCCGGCATCAAGGATCGTGACATTATGCCCGCTACCCTGGCCCCCGAGCTGCTCACCGATCTTCTGCGCGGCGAAATGGGCTTCAACGGCGTTGTGCTGACCGACGCCTCCCACATGGGCGGCTTTACCAATATGAAGCGCCGTAAGGATGCCGTTCCTACTGCGATCATGGCCGGCTGCGACATGTTCCTGTTTACCGGCGACGATGACGAGGATCTGGAGTTCATGCTGGATGGCGTAAAGAACGGCATGATCACCGAAGAGCGTTTGAGCGACGCGGTACACCGCATTCTGGGCCTGAAGGCCAAGCTGAACCTGATGAAGCCGGAATATGTCTTTAAGCCGGAAGAAGGCCTGAGTGTAGTTGGCTGCCCCGAGCACAAGGCACTGTGCGTGAAGGCTGCCGATGCTTGCACCACCCTGGTTAAGGACACCGACAATCTGCTGCCGCTGGCGCCCGGCAAGGGCAAGCGCGCCCGCCTGTACTATTTGATTTCCCGCCCGGCGACCATGAACTGGAAGGGCGACCCAAACCTGGCGGTGATCAAGGAAGAGATCGAGCGGCTGGGCTACGAGGTAGACGTTGCACCCAACTACTACCAACTGGAGCGTGACGGTGCCCCCGATGCAATGCCCCAGATGATGAGCTTTGGTAAACACGAGGACTTCCGCGCCAAGTATGATGTAGTATTTCTCGTTGTCTACATGAAAGGTTATGCACAGGAGAACAACGTTCGCGTGGTGTACAGCTGCGGCCACTCCAACGAGATGCCCTGGTATGCGGCCGAAGTGCCCACCGTGGGCATCAGCCTGAACTACACCAACCACCTGATCGATCTGCCCCAGGTACACACCTACATTCACGCCTACGGCCCCGACCGCGCCTGCATCCGTGCTGCTTTGGAAAAGGCACACGGCATGAGCGAGTTTAAGGGCACCGCCAGCGAGACTGTATTCTGCGGCAAGTGGGATACCCGGCTGTAAGTTTCTTAATATCATATAACAATCCCCCACCGTCTCACAGCGTCAATCGCCGCGAAACGGTGGGGACCTTTTTTATTCATTTTATGGAGTTCATGTTCTGCAGCAAATAACACTTCTTAACGCCCAAACAGGGATCATCCCCTTCAGCTTGAAAAAGCAGCGAACATCATAAACGCACCCCATAAACCCATACAGCTGCATCTTATTGGGCCAACGACATTACACCATCGGTGAACACTAAGTTCCGCATTCCCCGGCCGCGTACCTTCTGTTCAGGAATTGCGGCTTCGATGGCGCGAATTTCTTCCTCTGTCAGCGTGATCTTCAGCGCATCAATGGACTGCTGCAGATGCTGCGGACTGGTGGTGCCAACCAAGCTCTGAACGTGATCGTACTTTGCCAGCGACCATGCCAGAGCCAGTTGGGAAAGGGTCACACCTTTTTCATCGGCGATCTTCTTAACATTGCGGATCATTGCCAAATTGGCCTCACGGTTTTCGGGCGAGAGCAAGCCGCGGGCATTCGGGTCGGCAGGCGCATTCAGCACACAGTCGGTCAGCAGGCCGTGACCCACGGTGCCAAAGGCCAGCACTTTCACGTCCAGTTCCCTGGCGGCAGCGATCAGCTCCTTTTCGATGCTGCGGTCGATCAGGGAATACTCCATTTCCACCGTATGAATGGGATGCACCTTGCAGGCACGGCGCAATGTATCTGCGTCCACCATAGACAAACCGATGTGGCGCACATAGCCTGCCTTTACCTGATCTGCGATCGCCCCCACCAGCTCCTCTACCGGGACAGTGGTATCCTGACGCGCAGGCTGGTACAGGTCGATATAATCCATTCCAAGACGACGCAGCGAATAGGCCAGATGCCCCTTTACGTTATGCGGTTTTACATCTAACCCGTAGATCCCGCCTGCGGGAGACGGCAGGACACCGAATTTGACAGACAGAAAATAGCTGTCGCGGGCCCCCCTTCATAGCCTCGCCCACAACCATTTCGCTTTCGCTGCCCTGATAGAATTCACCCGTATTGAACAGGGTAATTCCAGCGTTCAATGCAGCATGGATGGTCTTGATCGAGGTTTCACGGTTGCGGCGGATAGTCGTCCCTCGGCGGCAGCTGTCGCCCGAAAAGTCTCCACCTTGACCGTCAAAGAGTATTTGCACGAATGGCTGGATACATACAGCGACAACATTGCACCTAATACTCTGCGTGGATACCGCACAAACATCGAAAATCACCTGATTCCCATGTTAGGGCATATCAAATTACGTGATTTGGATGTGCGTACGCTCGACGAGTATGTACGTAAAATGCGTAAAAATAAAAAGCTGACAGACCGCACCATCAAGTACACGCTGCAGACACTTAGCAGCGCTTTGGAAACGGCCATTGCCTACGATTATATCCCCAACAATCCCGTCAAGCGCATTACCGTCAAGATGGATACGAGATCTGAGATTCAATCGCCCTATACCGCAGAAGAGATGATCAAGCTGATCGACGTCATTCGCGGCAACGATTTTGAACTTGTGGTGATCCTTGCCGGGCTCATGGGGATGCGAATCAGTGAAATTCTCGGTCTGCGTTGGAGCAATGTGGATTTAGATCATCAACTGCTCTGTGTTTCGGAGCAACTGCCAAGCACGCTCCCCCGAAACGCAAAAATCGTGGATCAGTATGCTCCGCTCAAATCGAAACAGCGTAACGAGTCGCGTACACTTCCCATTACCGAAGATCTCTTGCCGTTTTTTGAACGACAGTTAAACAATCAGCGTCAAGCCAGAAAGGCTCTTCTTGATGACGGAAAGGATTATTACAACAACGATCTGGTTATTTGCAAACCCGATGGAAGCCCCTATACCCGCAACTGTATCTCTACATGGTTTACGCGCCTTCTGCGTCAGCACAATCTAAGAAGCATCCGCTTCCATGACCTTCGGCACACTGCGGCTACCCATATGTATCTCCTAAGCAAAGATCCTTTGGCGGTCAGCCAAATTCTGGGCCACTCCGCCAGCAGCCTGGCGGTGCGCGGCATCAACCAAATGACGCAGCATTACATCACGCTCGACTGGGAGGCCAAGTACGCAGCCATGAAACCTTATCACAATTTGGTTCTTGGCTGCCGCGAACTGCCTTCTCTTGAAGAGAAACTTTCTGCCGTTACCGGCTCGGATTTCAGGGCCAAAAAAATCGGCCGGGAAAAAGTGGGCGAAAAATGGGCGCAAAACAGGGATTTTGACCGCTGATTTTGCCGAAAAGAGCTCCCGACAGAGGGTTCGGCATATCGCCGGGCAAAACAAAAAACCTCGTAAATCCGTAGATTTACGAGGTTTTTCTGGCGGAAAGAGAGGGATTCGAACCCTCGAACGCTTTTGACACGTTACACGATTTCCAGTCGTGCGCCTTAGACCAGCTCAGCCATCTTTCCACATCTTCAATTCATGCTTCATTTCTGAACGCCTAATCATTTTATCAGTTCACCGAGTGCTTGTCAAGGCTTTTTTGCAAAAAAACGCAAAAAAGCCCAAACGCCGCCGGCCTGCGGTGCAGGCCGGCGGCGCAGCTTCTTTTGGGGCTGATTACGAGAGCATCATGCGGTCGTTGGCAAATTCGCCGCCGCTGGCCAGCTCGAACTTGGCCAGCAGGTCGGACACTTTCAAATTCTGCTTTTCTTCACCGCGCACGTCGTAGATGACATGCCCTTCGTGCATCATGATCAGGCGGTTGCCATACTTGATGGCATCCTTCATGTTGTGGGTGATCATCAGGGTGGTCAGGCTGTTTTCGCGCACAATCTTGTCCGACAGGGTCAGCACCTTGCTGGCGGTTTTGGGGTCGAGGGCAGCGGTGTGCTCGTCCAGCAGCAGCAGCTTGGGCTTTTGCAGGGTGGCCATCAAAAGGGTCAGCGCCTGACGCTGGCCGCCTGACAGCAGGCCCACCTTGCTGGTCATGCGGTCTTCCAGGCCAAGGTCCAGCATTTTCAGCGCTTCGCGGTACTGCTCGCGCTCTTCGTTGGTAATGCCGGTGCGCAGGCTGCGCTTTTTGCCGCGGCGGGCCGCCAGTGCCAGATTTTCTTCGATCTGCATGGTGGCGGCGGTGCCGGTCATGGGGTCCTGAAAGACGCGGCCGATGTAGGCGGCACGCTGATGCTCGGCCAGATGGGTCACATCCACCCCGTCGATGGTGATACTGCCGTCATCCACCGGCCACACACCGGCCACTGCGTTCAGCAATGTGGATTTGCCTGCGCCGTTGCCGCCGATGACCGTGACAAAGTCGCCGGGCTGCAGGTGCAGCGAAACGCCGTCCAGCGCAAGTTTCTGGTTGACGGTGCCCGCGTTGAAGGTTTTGGACACATTTGCGATCTTAAGCATTGCGGGCCGCCCCCTTTTTGAGATTTTTGGATGCCAGATGGGCACGCAGGGTGGGCATGGACAGGAACAAAGCCACCACCGCGGCAGAAAGAATTTTCAGATCGTTGGTGTTCAGGCCCATGGCCAGAACCGCCTGAATGACGATGTAGTACACAATGGCGCCTACCGACACCGCAAACAGCTTGAGCGCAAAGTTACGGAAGAGCTTGCTGAACAGCACATCGCCGATGATGACCGCTGCCAGACCGATGACGATGGCGCCGCGGCCCATGTTGATCTCGCTGGCCGAGTTGTACTGGGCCAGCAGTGCACCGGACAGGGCCACCAGACCGTTGGCGATCATCAGGCCCAGCACCTTGGCCATGTTGACGTTGATGCCCTGCGCCTTGGCCATGTTCTGGTTGGCGCCGGTGGCACGCAGCGAGCAGCCCAGCTCGGTGCCGAAGAACCAGTACAGCACCCCGATCACCACCGCGGTGAACAGGCCCACCACAACGATGGGGTGACGCCAGAAAGGCAGTTCGCCCTGCGCCACATCACGGATAAACCGCAGCGATACCAGCAGCTTGTTGAGCAGCTCTTTGTTGGTGACGTTGATGGCCACGGTGGCTTTCATGCCCATGATGCGCATATTCACCGACCAGAGACCTAATTGCGTAAGAATACCTGCCAGAATGGCCGGAATGCCGCAAACCGTGTGCAGCAGGCCGGTGACGAGGCCCGCCGCCATGCCGGCCAGGGTGGCCAGCAGCAGTGCCAGCCAGAGGTTGGTGCCGGTGGTAAAGGCCATGACAAACACCGCTGCGCCGGTGCAGATGGAGCCGTCGACCGTAAGGTCGGAAAGCTGCAGAACACTGTAGGTAAGGTAGACGCCGATGGCCATAATGCCCCAGATCAAGCCCTGAGACACCGCACCCGGCAGCGCATTGATAAAGTCGTTCATAGGGGGGATTCCTCCAAAAAAGCAGTTGGGTCTTTACACAGCAAAACAGCGGAAAAGGTTTTGCCCTCTTCCGCTGTTAAATTGCGGAGTTACTTGGTCTGGATGGCCTCGTAGCCGGCGGGAACGGTCAGCTTCAGGTCTTTGCAGATGGTTTCGTTGTACTTTTTGGTGAACTGAGGGGCATACTCGATGGGCATCTCTTCCACCTTAGCCTCACCCTTCAGGATCTTGATGGCCATTTCACCGGTGGTAACACCCAGATCATAGTAGCTGATGGACAGGGTGGCCACGCCGCAGCCGCTGCAGATGCCTTCTTCGCCGGCAATGATGGGCACGCCGGCGGGGCGGCAGATGTTGTCGATAATGCCGGTGTTGTTGGCCACGGTGTTATCGGTGGGCACGTAGATGACATCACTGTTGTTTGCAGCCTTTTCGGTGACCGAGGCCAGATCGTTGGTATCGGTGAAGGCGTACAGGGTGCAGGTGTAGCCCAGAGCTTCCAGCTCGGCCTTGACTACATCGACCTGATACTGGCTGTTGGCTTCGGCCGAGCAGTACAGCAGGCCCACGGTTTTTGCCTTGGGGAACCATTCCTTGACCATGGCGGCCTGCTCGGTGAGGGGGGCCAGGTCGGAGGTGCCGGACACGTTGGTACCCACCAGACCGTCAAAATCAGGGATATTCAACGCTACACCATACTCGGTGACCGAGGTGCCCAAAACAGGGATCTCGTCGGTGGCGGTAGCCAAAGCCTGCAGTGCAGGGGTGGCGTTGGCCAGGATCAGGTCGCATTCGGCCGAAACCAGACTGTTGGCGATGGTGGTGCAGGTGGGAATTTCACCGGCGGCGTTCTGCTCGTTGAACTTGACACGGTCGCCGAATTCGTTGGTCAGGGCATCCTTAAAGCCCTGAGTGGCGGCGTCCAGCGCCACATGGGGGGCCAGCTGGCTGATGCCGATGTTGAACACCTTGGCTGCGGGGGCGGAAGCGCCGCCTGCAGCAGAAGAAGCACCGGCAGCCACCGACGAAGAAGAGCCGCCGCAGGCGGCCAGCAGACCGGCAGCGGAAACCGCAGCGGCGCAGGTGAGGAACGAACGACGAGAAATTTTACGCATAATAAATTCTCCCTCTTTGTATAAAAAATTAATGTACGGCTTTGCAGCACATATTCTGTAAAGTCGGGTAAAGAGTACAAAAAACATACACTTTACGAGTGTGAAGTATAGCACACTTTTGGGGATAAAACAACAGCCAAACTTCACTTTCGTGAAGTTTGGCGTTACAAATTTTGAGGAGATTTTTTGGTTGTTTTGTCAGATGGTTTTTCTGTCCGTGATACGCTTGTGCACCTTGTCCAGATAGGCGTGCACCGCGGCAAAGCCCTGCAGCTGCTGGGGCGGATAGGGCTGCTGCCAGTCGAGGTCACGATACAAATATTCCCACACTTTGCGGCTAAGCATCTTTTGCTGTGCCGGGTGCAGCTGCGGCAGCAGGGCGCGCACCCGGGCCGAAAGACGGGTGCATTCCACCGCCCATTCCACATCGATGGGCTGCCGGTGCCCTACCCCGTATAAATTCAGGTAGTCGGCACAGACGGCCCGCACCGCCGGGCCGCCGCAGTCGGTGAGCTGCAGAGCATAGCTGACCTGCCCGGTTTCGGTGTCGATCTGCTGGGCAAGAGGGTACAGGGCACATACCAGCGGCGCAGCCTCGTGGATGGAGCACCGGCTTTGGTGCAGAAACGGGCAGTTTTTGCTGCCGGGCAGCGGGCGCAGCCGCACCACCGGCAGACCGCTTTCGGCACCGGTGTGCCAGCTGCAATAGCCGTGCAGCACCACGGCCGCAGGCAGCTGCAGCCGGGCAGCAATGCGCCACAGATCATAGCCGGAAAGCACGATATCCTCCCGGGAACGGCAGCAATCGCCGCAGCCGGCGCAGGCGAATTCAAACCGGTCGGCCGGTGCAAGGGACAGCGCGCCGGCCTGTTCCAGCGGACGGTCGGCCAGCGCGCCAAGGTCGATGGTTTGCTGATTCATGGACACACCTCTTATTCCGGCGCTTTCATGCTTTCCACCATGCTGATGCCATTTACCTGCCGGCGCATCCACAGACAGACCGCAAGGGTAAACACCATGGTAAGGGCCACACTGTACACCCCGCTGCTGGGCTGGATGCTGCGCATGAACATCATCTGATCGATCTCGACGGTGCGGACGATGAACTGATGCAGCGGCAGGCCAAGGCCAATGCCGGCAAGGGCACCAAGGAAAGCATTGATGAGAATTTCGCGGAAAATGTACAGCTGCACCTCGTGGTTATAAAAGCCCAGCACCTTGATGGTGGCCAGCTCTTTTTTGCGCTCGGCAATGTTGATGTTGATCAGGTTGTACAGCACGATGGCAGCCAGCGCCGCGGCCAGCACAATGATCAGCAGCACCACATAGTCGATGCATTGGATGGTGTTGGTAAAGGCAGCGGTGGCATCGCCGATAAAGGAAACACCGGACACATAGTTTTTCTGCAGGATGGTCTCGGTCAGGGCCAGGCGACTGGCTTCCTCCTGCCCGATGGTGCCGGCAGTTTTGGCCAGCACCGTATTCCATGCAGGCACCGGCCCCACTGCCTGCTCATACGCTTTGGGGCCGATGAAGATACGGCTGAAGATGTAGTTTTCGGTCACGCCGGTCACGGTAAGCGGCACACGACCGGCATCGGTTTCCAGCCGGATGGTGTCCCCTGCTTTGACACCAAGGGTCTCGGCGGTTTTTTCGGTCAGGATCACGCTGGTTTCATCATAATCAATGGCACTGCCGCCCAGCCGATTGCGGAAGGTGAAATAGTCGGTCATGCGGGCGGTGCTTTCGGCCATGGTCAGGGTCAGACTGCCCTCCTGTCCATCCTCATTCAGGATGGTGACATTTTTGGTGTAGAACAGCCCGCTGCTCTGGATGGTGGCAGGGTCTTCCAGAATGTCGGACAGGCCGCGTTCGACCGTCAACGCCTTTTCGTTGGAGATGGTCACGCTGAGATCGTAGTGGTTCAGGTTGGCAAACTGGTAGTCCACCACTTCCATGATGGAATCCTGCAGGCCAAAGCCCACCAGAAGCAGCGCGGTGCAGCCGGCCACACCCAGCAGGGTCATGTAAAAGCGCTTTTTATACCGCAGCAGGTTGCGGGCTGTAACCTTATAGGAGAAGGACATGCGGTTCCACAGCGGGGTGATATGTTCGAGGAAGATGCGCTTGCCCGCTGCCGGGGCTTTGGGCATCAGAAGACTGGCCGGCTTTTCGCGCAGGCTGGCATGGCATGCGTTGAGAGTGGCCGCCAGAATAACCAGCGTGCTGGCGGCGATGCTGACCGCGATCAGCCACGGATAATACACGGTTTGGAAGGTGGGCAGCTGGAACATCTGGGAATAGGCGATCCACACCACAGCCGGGATGAGGAAAAAGCCCAGTGCAATGCCCACCACCGCACCGGCCAGACTGGCCACCAGCGCGTACAGCAGGTATTTTGCGGTGATCTCGCCCTCGGAGTAGCCCAATGCCTTGAGCGCACCGATCTGCAGGCGGTTTTCTTCCACCATGCGGGTCATGGTGGTAAGGGCCACCAGTGCCGCCACAAGGAAGAAGAACACCGGGAACACCTTGGCAATATCCGCGATGCGGTCGGCGTTCAGCTCAAAGCTGACAAAACTGGTCAGGGTGTCGCGGTCCAGCACATACCATTCGCACGCAGCAATGTCGTCGATCTGCTCCTGCGCGTCGGTAATCTTATCAAAGGCGTCGGCCAGTTCGGCTTCTGCCTCAGCTTTCCCCTCTTCGTATTCCTTTACACCATCCTCGTATTCCAGCCAGCCCTCGTCCAGCGTTTCGCGCGCTTCCGCCAGATCCTCTTCGGCCTTTTCGAAGGCAGCATAGGCGGTGGCCACACCGGTGGAAACCGAAAGTTGCCCCTTGGACAGCGCCAGCTTCATTTCGCGCAGCTTGGCCTTGCATTCGTCCCGCAGCTGTTCGTTGGTCAGATCGGGCGAGGAGGTGATGCCCCGATTGTACAGTTCCACCTTGGCTTGGTCCAGCTGGGCCTGATAGTCACTGACCCGGGTGCTGATCTCGTCATACAGCCTTTTGGCATCGTTGTAACTTTGCAGATACTCGTCGTAGTTGGGGATAAGGTTGGGGTCGAGGGCGTTCAGGTCCTCTTCGGCATCCTGCAACGCATCCTCGGCATAGTCCAGCAGAGGCCCGGCAATGGCCAGCATTTCCACAGCGAGGGTGATCTGGTCCACCTGTTCTTCAAATTCCAGCACCTGCCCCTCGCTGATCACCAGCTGATCGGCCCCCTGCTGCAGGTTGGCGGGCAGGTCCTGCTTCTGTTTCGCCAGTTCCTTTACGCCGTCGGCGTATTCTTTTTCGCCTTGTTCCAGTTCCTTTTTGGCATCGGCCAGTTTTTGCTCGGCATCGGCCAGCTCGGCTTCCACCTCAGCCTTGGCATCTTCATATTCCTGTTTGGCATCATCCAGCTCAGCCTGAGCCTCTCCTACTACTTCGCTTTGCCGCAGCTGCGCGCGGGGAATGGCCAGTTTTTCCAGCCGCTGCACCACCGGTTCCAGTAATGCGTCGTACTCATCGGAATAGGTATCCAGCGCATCGGCCCCCTCCACCGTGAGGTAGCAGGTGGTGTAGTAATCGGCAGTCAGGCTTTCGGCCGGGAAAAAGGCCAGAAAATCCAGCATGCCGTCGCCGGCAGTGGTGGTTTCGTCGTCGATGGAGAAATTGGTGGGGTTTTGCACCACACCCACCACCGTAAAGGTGCGCCCTGCAAGGCCTTCTGCCTCTTCGGGCAGGGTGATCTCATCGCCCAGTTCAATGCCCTCGATAAAGCCAAGGGGATGCACCGCGCACTCCCCTGCCGTTTCGGGCAGACGACCCTCTTCGATGACAAAGCGGTTGATGTAGCGGTCATCGGTTTCGTCCATGATGGCGGGCAGGCCTTGCGCACGCATCACAAGGGTATCGCCGATGTTGTTGGTCACCTCGGCATCCACCGTTTTTACCGGCATCACGCTCTGCACGCCCTGCACTTTGGCGATCTGCTGCACATCCCGCTCGGTAAGGCCAAGGGTGGAAACGACCCGCAGATCGCACAAATTTTGCGCACGGAAATAGGCATTGCCCGCGCCGCGCATATCCGGCGCCACGCTGACAAGGCCGGTAAGCATGATAACACCCAGCATCACAATGCCGAAGATGGAGAAAAATCGGCTTTTGGTGCTGTTGATCTCACGCAGAATATTCTTTTGGTAGGTTCTGTTCAGCACAAAATCACCATTCGATCTGTTCCACCGGAACGGGATTGAGGTTTACTTCGTTGGATTGGATGCGGCCGCTGCGCACCTGAATGATGCGGTCGGCCATGGGGGTGATGGCGGTGTTGTGGGTGATGACCACCACCGTGCGGCCGGTTTCACGGCAGGTGCGCTGCAGCAGGGCCAGTACCGCCTTGCCGGTTTTGTAGTCCAGCGCGCCGGTGGGCTCGTCGCACAGCAGCAGCTTTGGGTTTTTGGCCAGCGCGCGGGCAATGGACACACGCTGCTGCTCGCCGCCCGAAAGCTGGGCCGGAAAGTTATGCAGCCGCTCGCCAAGGCCCACCTGAACAAGAGTTTCTTCGGCGTTGAGGGGGTTTTTACAGATTTCACTGGCAAGCTCGACGTTTTCCAAAGCTGTAAGGTTCTGCACCAGATTGTAAAACTGGAACACAAAGCCCACATCGTGGCGGCGGTATTCGGTCAGCTGCTTATCGGTGTAGTCGGACACTTTCTGGCCGTCCAGCAGGATGGTGCCCTCGTCGCAATTATCCATGCCGCCAAGCATATTCAGCAGGGTGGTTTTGCCTGCGCCCGATGGGCCCACGATGATGCAGAACTCGCCCTTATCTATGAAAAAATTCATTTTATCGGCTGCAGCAATGCGTACATCGCCGGTCTGATAAAATTTGGAGACATCGGTAAAGGTGACAAAATGCTCCATGACAGCCATCCTTTCGCCGCCGGGCAGCCCGGCGCACAGTGATACAAATACACTATACCGTACAAATGTTAAGGTTTTCAATAGAAAGTGTGAAAATTGGCGGGTTTTGTTGCTGTGTCTTTTCCGGACAAACCAAAAACGCCGCCGGCGTAAAGCCGGCGGCGCAGGGTTCGATCAATTCAGTTCCTTTTGGGCCACAGCCAAAGCCACCTCGATGACCTTGTCCATGTCGTAATACTTATACTCGCCCAGACGGCCGCCGAAGATGACCTTGTCTTCGGCATCGGCCAGTTTTTTGTATTCGGCATACAGGGCGCCGTTCTTTTCGTCATTGACCGGGTAGTAGGGTTCGTCCCCCACCTTCCACTCGGCGCTGTACTCGCGGCTGATCACCGTTTTGGGCTGGGTGCCAAACTCAAAATGCTTGTGCTCGATGATGCGGGTGAAGGGGGTTTCGGCATCGGTGTAGTTGACCACCGCGTTGCCCTGATAGTTTTCCATATCAAGGGTCTCGGTTTCAAACCGGACGCTGCGGTACTGCAGCGCGCCCAGCTTGTAATCGAAATAAGCGTCGATGGGGCCGGTATAGACCACCTTGTCGGCCAGGCCGTCCAGCTCGGCCTTGTTGGCCAGATAATCCACGCCAAGGCGCACCTCGGTGTCGCCCAGCAGATTTGCCACCATCTGGGTGTAGCCGCCGACAGGAATGC
>JAFULE010000055.1 GCA_017483235.1 Faecalibacterium sp.
CACCGGTTGCTATTCAGGAACATAATAGTGGTATCGGCTGGCTTTATCCGGAAGATAAATATAACTGTTATGTAGTATACTGTACAGTGCAGGAATGGGAGAAAATCCTTTATCAGGGGCCGTTCCAATATGTTTATCTATTTCATGTGGATGGATATTTTTCCACTGGTTATTGCAGTTTGTTTGAAGATGAGGCTTATTTAGTCAATGGAAGTCTATTGGAAGTAGTGCGGCACGATAATGGAACCGTAACGCTGAGGGGAATTGTGCTGGGAAAAAACACGTGAAGAAGGAGGGCTGCAATATGACAGTTTCGGTAAACGGCATTGAACTGTATTACGAGATCACCGGAAGCGGCGAGCCGCTGGTTCTGATGCACGGCAACGGCGAGGATCACACCATCTTCACCGAAGCGGTGCAGCTGCTGCGCCAGAGGTTCACCTGTTATCTGCTCGACAGCCGCGACCACGGCCAGAGCAGCCGGGTGGAAGAGCTGTCGTACATCGATATGGCCGATGACCTGCTGGCCTTTCTGGACGAGCTGGGGCTGGAGAAGGTGCACTTTTACGGCTTCAGTGACGGCGGTATTGTGGGGTTGATCGCCGCTTCCATGCTGCCCGGGCGGTTTAGCACCCTGATGGTCAGCGGGGCCAATCTGCACCCTCGTGGCCTGAAAGACAGCTTCTATTACCGCATGAAGGCCAAAAGTCTGTTTAAAAATGATGCCAAGCTGCGCATGATTCTGCAGCAGCCCAACATCACCACCGCGCAGCTGCGCCGCATTCGGGCGCGCACACTGGTACTGGCCGGCCAGAACGATCTGGTGAAAGATCTGCATACCCGTACCATTGCCCGGCTGGTGCCGCAGGCCGTGCTGAAGATTCTGCCCGGTGAAACCCACGGCAGCTATATTGTGCATAACGAAAAGATCGCCCGGCTGATACTGGCCTTTGTGGGGCGCAAACCGTAAAAAACACCCCCGCAGCAAAAGCTGCGGGGGTGTTTTATGGCTTTCGAAAGGTCAGCGTCGGCCGTTGCCGCCGCCAAAATCGGGCAGTTGCGGCAGGGTGCTGCTCTGACTTTGGGCAGCAGCGTTCCGGTCGCCCAAAGTAACCTCTACGGTCAGGATCTGGCCACTGCGGGCAATGGTCAGGGTGACCACATCGCCCACCTCACATTCGGCAATGGCGCCGGTCAGGTCAGAGTTTACGCTTACCTCGCCGCCGTTGAAGCTGATGATGCGGTCGCCCACCTGCAGACCGGCCTTGTCGGCACCGCTGCCCTTGGTCACGTCGGCAATATAGACGCCATAGGCGCTTACCCCGTAGTAGGCGGCGGTTTCGGC
Organism: Faecalibacterium sp.; assembly: GCA_017483235.1. Taxonomy (GTDB): domain Bacteria; phylum Bacillota; class Clostridia; order Oscillospirales; family Ruminococcaceae; genus Faecalibacterium. Next base: position 1,346 of record JAFULE010000055.1, read on the forward strand.
GTCGGTAATCTCCACCACGCTCACGCCCATGGCAGGCCGGCCGCTGACATAGCCGGTTTCGATCAGCTGCTGGGCGATCTTGAAGGCGGTGTTCACCGGAATGGCAAAGCCCAAACCCTCGGCGTCAGCGTCGGCCGATTTGGCGTTCACGATGCCGATCAGCTCGCCGGCCATATTGAACAGGCCGCCGCCGCTGTTGCCGGGGCTGACCGCCGCGTTGGTCTGGATGAGGGTCATGTTGTTGTCGCCCACCAGGATCTCACGGTTCAGGGCGCTGACGATGCCGTTGGTCACGGTGCCGCCCAGTTCGCCCAGCGGGTTGCCCACAGCAACCACCTCCTCGCCCACGGCAAGGGTGTCGCTGTCGGTCATCACACAAGGGGTCAGGCCGGTGGCCTCGATCTTCAGCACCGCAATATCGCTTTCGGCATCCGAGCCGATCAGCGCGGCAGTGTGGTCGGTATCGTCAATGGTTACAATGATGTTGGAAGCGCCGTCCACCACATGAGCGCAGGTGAGGATATAGCCATCGGCGGTCATGATCACGCCGCTGCCCGCGCCGCTTTGCACCTGCCCCATGCCAAACCAGTTGCCGGTGGACACCATCTGTTCGGTGGTGATCACCACTACGCTGGGGCTGACCAGCGCCGATACCTCGGGCAGCGACAGGTTGCCGCCGCCCGTGCTGGTGGTAATGCCGCTGGCAGCGGTGTTGTTGCGCTCTACCGTCTGCATCACGACGTGATTGCCACCGGCGTTGTTTACCGCTGCGCCGGCCCAGCCGCCGGCAAAGCCAACCGCGGCTGCCAGCACCAGAGTAAGCACGGTGCGGCCAATGCCGTTGCCGGTGGTGTGCTTGTGTTTGCGCTGACTGTTCGCGCTGCCGGGGTTGCCGTAATAGCCGCCGCTGTAGCCGGTGGCGCCGCCTGTGGTGGGGCCGGGCTCGGGCTGGTAGGTATAAGCGGCATCGTTGCTTTGCGGCGGGGGCGTGGTGCCGGCATGGGTGCCGTCGTTGGCATTATACTGGTTGGCACTGTTGGTGCCGCTGGAACCTACGTTTACATAGCTGCTGCCGGTGCTGCTTTGACCGTACAGGCTGGAATAATCGTATTCCCACTTGTTTTCGTTTTCCATCTATCATCCATCCTTTCCTGCAGGGAAGGTGTGTCCATTCGGGCTTCTTCGGTCTGATTGGCTTTATTGTAAAATAAAAGTGTGAAATCCGCTTTATTGGCGGGTGAAGAAACTGTGAAAACATAAACTGCACAGTCCTTATTATTATAGCAAGCAGGGGAAAGTGCATGCAAGCCTTCGG
>JAFULE010000056.1 GCA_017483235.1 Faecalibacterium sp.
ACCGTATAAATTTGAATTGCGCTGTGGGCTGAAATGTGGAACTGCTTTACAGCGCAGAGGGGAAGTGAACGGCCTTGGCCACCATAACCAACGAAGCAATGACCGCGGTGGTCGAGCGCTACGGCGACGAAATGCTGCGGCTGGCCATTCTGTATCTGGGCAGCCGCGAGCAGGCCGAGGATGCCGTTCAGGACTCTTTCATCAAAATTTTCAGGGCGGCCAACAGCGCCGAGCTGCCCAAAAGCTTTGTGATGCGGGTGCTGGTAAACACCTGCAAAGACTACTTGAAAAGCGGCTGGGCCCGCAACGTCAGTCTGGTGGAGGAATATCCCGAAACCGAGGCAGCCACCGGCACTGCGGCAGACGAAGCAGGGGCGCTGCGGCGTGAGATTATGGCGCTCAGCCCCCGCTACCGCGAGGTGATCCTGCTGCGGTACTATGAAGGCTTTACGGTGGGCGAAATTGCAAAAATTCTGCGTGCTCCGCAGCCCACTGTAAGCATCCGCATCAAGCGCGCCTGCGCAATTCTGGAAAAACGATTGGAGGGGATCCCGCGTGAAGATCTGTGAAGAAAATGTGCGTGCTGCACTGGATCAGGCCGTCGGCGGCGAAACCCTTTCCACATGGGATAAGCAGCGCATTGTGCGTACCGCCGAAATGTTCCGCAAGCGTCCGGCGGTGCAATGGTCCAAGCGTTTGGTCAGCCTGACGGTTACCGCGGCGCTGGCGGTGGTTTGCGCCGGCGGTGTAATGGCAGCCGGCCCCGATCTGGCCCGTACCCTTGGCATGCTCAGCCGCCAGACACTGCAGTTTTTGCGCCCGGTGCAAAAGCAATGCGAAGACGCCGGGGTGCAGCTGAACGTGATCGCCGCCATGAACGACGGCGACACCGCGGTGACCTATGTAGAACTGCAGGATACCACCGGCCAGAACCGGCTGGATGCCACCACGCAGGCCCCTGACCTGATGGTGAACGCACCGGACTATTTTGCCTATGTGGATAATGTCTACCAACGCGAAGACGACAGCCTTGTGCTGCGGGTGGTGGCCCAAAGTGGTCTGCAGGACGAACTGGCCGGCCAGAAAGCCACCCTTTCGATGAACAATCTGCTGACCGGCGGCGAAAACCGAACGGCGGAAACCGGGTTTACGGTGGCCGACATTCAGGCGCTCAACCCCGACCCGCTGCTTAACCCCGGCGCCCCCATCCAAAGCTACGATTTGATGGCCAGCGTGGAAAGCCGCCTGTATCAGAAGCTGGAAAGCGGCAGCTTCCGCACCTTAAAGCCGCTGCAAAACTGGCAGTATGTAAACGAAAACGCCCCGTGGGCCCGGGTTTTGAATGTGGGCGTGGTGGATGGTGTGCTGCACATTCTGGTTTCGCCCGAAGAAGGGCAGTGGTACAACCGGTTGACCTTCCGGCTGGTCGATGCACAGGAAAATTGGCTGGATCTGAACAGCGGCGTCATCTATTGGGGCGATACTTACCCCATCGGCACAAGCCCGGTGGCCGAGTACAGCCAGTATCAGGAATATCTCATCGAGCTGCCCGTCGAATGTGACCCTGCATCCCTGCGGCTGGTGTGCGATGTCAATAGCTACGACCATTGCATCAGCGGCGAATGGCAGGTCACCTTTCATCTGCAACCCGACGAACAGAGCATTTCGGTCAGCTGCGATATGGACATGAAGCCCTGGCGGCTGACCGAGGTGCAGCTTTCGCCTATGGGCCTTACCATGGTCGGCACCGGCAGCATGCACGAAACCTCGCTGATGCCCGAGGCAGTCATCCTGCTGGAAAACGGTGCACAGCTGCAGTACACCAGCTGCACCACCAGCACCAGCTTTAGCGAAACCGGCGAAGAGCTGATTCTGGTCAAGTGCCTGTTCGACGAACCCATTGACCCCAGCGGAGTGCAGGCCGTTAAAATCAACGGCCGCTGCGTGTGGGCCCGCAGCAAATAATTTCCAACCAAGCAGCCCTTGTTCGCCGGTGCGAATGAGGGCTGTTTTTTTACTGTAAATGATGTACTGCACCCGCGTTTTGTGGTATACTGGACGGTAGATTTATAAAGGATAGGTATGCCCATGGCAAGCGAATTCAATGCGCAGTTTCTGGCCCTGCGCGATCAATACATCGAACAGCAGTTTGGCCGGCTGAACCCCATGCAGCGGCAGGCGGTGTTCTGCACCGACGGCCCGCTGTTGATTCTGGCCGGCGCCGGCAGCGGCAAAACCACCGTGCTGGTCAACCGCATCGCCAACCTTATCCGGTTTGGCAAAGCCCACGGCAGCAGCTGGCTGCCCCGCGCCGCCACTGCGCAGGATGTGCAGGCGCTGCAGACGGTGCTGCAGCAGGGCGCGCCCCTGCCTGCCAGCCTGTACCCCATGCTGCGGCAGGACAATGTGCGTAGCTGGAACGTGATGGCCATCACCTTTACCAACAAGGCCGCCGGTGAGCTGAAGGAGCGTTTGCGCAGCATGCTGGGCGACGAAGAAGGGGACGAGGTGTTTGCGTCCACCTTCCACTCGGCCTGTGTGCGCATTCTGCGCCGCTGGGCCGATCAGGTGGGCTACCCCAAAAGCTTTACCGTTTACGATTCCGACGATTCCCAGCGTGCCATGAAGGCCGTGTACAAAGAGCTGGCCATCGACGATAAATTTCTGCCGGTGAAAAGCGCGTTGAACGCCATCAGCCGGCTGAAGGATCAGATGACCAGCCCCAAGGAGGCGGCGGCTTCGGGCACCGACAGCCGCACCGGCCTTGTGGCCCGGGTATACGCCGCCTACCAGCATAACCTGCAAAAGGCCGGTGCTATGGATTTTGACGACCTGATCTACCAGACGGTGCGGCTGCTGCAAAGCTGCGACGAAGCGCGGGAATACTACCACAGCCGTTACAAATACCTGCTGGTGGACGAATATCAGGATACCAGCGTGGCCCAGTTCCAGCTGGTGCGGCTGCTTACCGGCCCTGCGCGCAACGTCTGCGTGGTGGGCGACGACGATCAGAGCATCTACCGCTTCCGCGGCGCCACCATCGAAAACATCCTCAGCTTCGAGCAGCAGTTCCCCGGTGCAAAGGTCATCCGGCTGGAGCAGAACTACCGCTCCACCTCCAATATCCTCAACGCCGCCAACTGCGTCATTCAGCACAATCTGGGCCGCAAAGGCAAAACCCTGTGGACCGACAACGGCGACGGCGAAAAGGTGCACCATTATCTGGCCGAAAACGAGCACGACGAGGCCAGCCATATTGCCGACATCATTGGCCAGCATCTGAAAGAGGGCGGCCGCCTTTCCGACCACGCGGTGCTGTACCGCATGAACGCCCAGTCGGCCCCTGTCGAAAACTACTTCACCCGCGCCGGCATCCCCCACAAGATCGTGGGCGGCCAGCGATTCAACGACCGCAAGGAAGTTAAGGACATTCACAGCTATATGTCCATTGTGGCCAATCCCCGCGATGATCTGCGGCTGCGCCGCATCATCAACGAGCCGGCCCGCAAGATCGGCGCCACCACCCTGGATAACATGGCCCAGATCGCGGCTGCCGAGGGCATCAGCATGCTGGACGTGTGCGCCCGCGCCGGCGAGTATGCGGTCATCCGCCGCGCCGCCGCCCCGCTGATGAACTTCTATGCCATCTACCAGAAGCTGTGCGAAGCGGCCGAAACCTATCCGCTGGACGTCTTTGTCACCGAGCTGATCGCCGCTACTGGCTACAAAGCCATGCTGGAAGGGCATGGGGAAGAGGGCAAGGAACGGCTGGAAAACCTTGGCCAGCTGATCAGCAATGTGCGCAGCTATGCCGATGCCCACGGGGTGGATGCCACGCTGGAGGGCTATCTGGAAGAGATCGCTCTGATCAGCGATATCGACAGCTACAACGCCGACGCCGATCAGGTAGTGCTGATGACCATCCACTCGGCCAAGGGTCTGGAATTTCCCTACGTGTTCCTTGTGGGCATGGAAGAAGGGGTTTTCCCCGGCGAGATGAGCCGCTATTCCGAAGAGGATATGGAAGAGGAGCGGCGCCTTGCCTACGTGGGCATCACCCGCGCCAAAAAGGAGCTGTATCTTTCTTCCAGCGCCCAGCGTATGCTCTACGGCCAGACCCGCCGCAATCAGCCCAGCCGCTTTTTGGGCGAGATCCAGCCCGAATATCTGGACGAAAGCCAAAGCCCGGTGCTGCAGCGCCGCGCACAGGGCGGCTACGGCGGTTGGAGCCAGACCGTTCCCGGCGGCGCTTCGGGTTATTCCGGCCCGTCGGGCTGGGGCTGCGCCCGCTACGACGACGAGGACGAAGGCTACAGCAGCCGCCAAAGCGCCCCCCGGGGCATTTACCTCAACCGGGAATACAATGCCGGCCAGCGGATGGAGCGTTCCGGAAGCTATGGCGGCTGGGGCAATCGCAGCGGCCAAAGCAGCTACAGCAGCAGCTACGGCAGCCGCCCGGCACAAAAGCCGCAAAAAGCCATTTCCATCGGCGGCGGTTTTACCGCAGCAGCGGCCGGCCCTGCCCCTGCAAAGCCGGGCAGTAAAAATTATGCTGCCGGCGACGTGGTCGAGCACAAGGTGTTTGGCCGCGGCGTGGTGCTGGAAGTGACCCCCGCCGCAGGCGATCATATCCTGCGCATCCGTTTTGACAAGGTGGGCGAAAAAAAGACCATGGCGAACTTTGCGCCCCTGACCAAACTCAACACCGAAGAATGAGAGGGCTGTAACCATGCTGCAAGTAAATCTGATCGCGCATACCCCCAACCCCGAGCAGGTGGTGGCCGCGGCGGCAAAGCTGTGCTATTCCGACGCCCACATTGCCGACCTGATGGATGGCCTCACCCCCGAAAAAACCACCGCTTTTCTGAATAAGCTCACCGATCTGGGCCACGCCAGCCCCACCGAGCACGCCAGCTTTACCTTTGCCATCGAGGGGGTCAGCCGCACTCTGCTGGCTCAGATCACCCGGCACCGCATCGCTTCCTTCAGTGTGCAAAGCCAGCGCTATGTCCGTCTGGACGATTTCAAGTATGTTATCCCGCCCGAGATCGAGGTCATCCCCGAGGCAAAGGCGGCCTTTATCGACAGTATGAACGAGGATGCCAAGCGGTATCTGGATCTGGTACAGAAGCTGGAGGACGGCCATACCGCCCGTTACATGGCCGAAGGCATGACCGAAAAGGCGGCCCGCGCCAAGGCCTCCAAGCAGGCCAACGAGGACGCCCGCTTTGTTCTGCCCAACGCCTGCGAAACCAAAATGATCGTTACCATGAACACCCGCAGCCTGCAAAACTTCTTCAACCTGCGCTGCTGCAACCGCGCCCAGTGGGAGATCCGCGCCCTGGCCGAAGAGATGCTGAAGCTGGTGTACCCGGTGGCACCCACCCTGTTCCGCAATGCCGGCCCCCGTTGCCTGTCCGGCCCCTGCCCGGAGGGCAGAATGTGCTGCGGCAAGGCAGCCGAAGTGCGCGCCCATTACGAGGCGCTGCATCAGGAGGCCACCGTATGAGCCGCGGCAGACTGATCGTGGTGGAAGGACTGGACGGCAGCGGCAAGGCCACTCAGTCCAAACTGCTGGCCGAAAAGCTGCAGCAGCAGGGCTATGCGGTGCGGCAGATCACCTTTCCCAACTATCAAAGCGAATCCTCCGCGCCGGTGCGCATGTACCTGCGGGGCGATTTTGGCCAAAAGCCGGACGACGTAAACGCCTATGCGGCCTCCACCTTTTATGCGGTGGATCGCTACGCCGGCTACAAGGCCGACTGGGGGCAGTTTTACCATAACGGCGGCATCCTGATCGCCGACCGGTACACCACCTCCAACGCGGTGCATCAGTGCTCCAAGCTGCCGGTGGAGCAATGGCAGCAGTACATCGACTGGCTGTACGAGCTGGAGTTCGGCAAAATGGGCCTGCCTTCGCCGGACGGTGTCGTCTATCTTTCGGTAGACCCTGCAGTCAGCCAGAAGCTGATGACCGGCCGTTACAAGGGCGACGAAAGCAAAAAGGACGTGCACGAAAAGGATCTGGAGTATCTGGCCCGCAGCCGCCGCGCTGCCGGCTGGTGCGCACAGCATCTGGGCTGGCAGACTGTGGAGTGTACCGCTGCGGGCAAGATGCGCAGCATCGAGGATATCCACGCCGAGGTGCTGCAGCGCTGCCTGCCCATGCTGAAAACCGATTAAGAGGGGAGACCTTGGATGTTTCGAACAATGCAGCCGCAGGACCTGCCTGCGCTGAAAGCACTGTGGTGCGAAACCTTTGGCGACAGCGCCGAATTTGCCGAAACAGCCCTGTGCAGCTTTGCCGGGGCAGGCAATGTGTGGGTAGCTGAGGCTGAAAATGCCCCGGTGGGCATGGTGTCGGCGGTGCCGGTGGAGCTGGATGGCCGAAAAGGCGTTTATCTTTACGGCCTTGCGGTGGCGCCTGCGTTCCGCAAACGGGGCATTGCCCGCGCCATGGTAGAGCATCTGGCTCAAACATTGCCGCAAAACGGGGTAGAATTTATGGTTCTGATCCCCGCTGAAGAATCGCTGTTTGGTTATTACGAGGCTCTTGGTTTTCAAAAGGCCTTTGCCCGCCGCACGCTGCAGCGCCCCATCAAGCGGGACCTGTGGGCAGTGGCCGAATTCGATGCTGCCACCGCCAAAGCTCTGTGCGGCCTGCGGGCACAGTTCTGCCCGCATTTGGTGCAGTTAGCCCCCACGCAGATGGCGGTGGTGCTGGCCGATCTGTACCGGCAGGGTGTCACCATTGTGTCCAACAAGGGCGGCTACGGCTTATATTTCCGCAAGGGCGAAACCCTGCATTTTGTTGAACTGCAGGCGGTCAGCGATGCCGCGGCCACAACCCTGCTTTCGGCCGCGCGGGAAAAGGAAGTTGTGGTAGAAGATGCCGTTGTTTCGGTGGGCGCCGTGCAGGAATTATTCCAAAACGAGGGAACGCGGGCCGATTACGGCATGATCCGCTTTTTAAGCCAGCCGTTTGATGTCAGCGAAGGCTATATGGGTCTGATGCTGGATGTGTAATTGATTTTTGCTTTACAGGAGGTACCCTATGGCAAAGGACGAATGGGTCGAAATGGAACCCGCCCACGGCAAGCACAGCCGCGGAAACAAGCCCACAAAAAAGAAGAAAAAGCGCGGCGGCTGTCTGCCGGTGCTGCTGGTTCTGGTGCTGCTGGCCGTTATGGCGGCCGGTGCGGTACTGCTTGCGGTCAAAGGCGATATTGACGGCAAGGGCGAAACCGGCCAGGCTGTTTCGGTCACGGTAGAACAGGGCAGCGGTGTAGCCACCATTGCCAATCGGCTGAAGTCTGCCGGCCTGATCAAGTACCCGCGCATCTTCCGCTTTTATGTAGATCACAAGGGTGCCGCAGGCAAACTGCAGTACGGCGATTTCAACATTCCCGAGGGTGCTTCGTACGACACCATCATCGAGCATCTCAGCCAGTATGTGGCGGCTGCTACCACCCGTGTCACCTTCCCCGAGGGCCGCACCGCGCTGTCCATTGCGGCCAAGATGGAAGAGGCGGGCTTGTGCTCGGCCGAGGAATTCCTCGATGTGGCCAACAACGGCGATTTCAGCCAGTTTAAATTCTGGCAGTATGTGCCGGCGGCCGATACCCCGGGCCTGTTCATGCGCTGCGAGGGGTATCTGTTCCCTGAAACTTACGATTTCTACGACGAGGATACCGTCTATAACTATGTGGCCACTTTCTATGCCCAGTTCGAAAGCCGCATCACCGACGAGATGTATGCCGAACTGGACAAGCAGGGC
>JAFULE010000057.1 GCA_017483235.1 Faecalibacterium sp.
ATTCTGGTTGTCCACCTCACGGATCAGCTGCATCAGCTTGTTGACATTGTAGCCGGTTTTGGCCGAAACAAAGATGACCGGCGCGTAGGACATGAAGGCAAAGTCCTGCTGGTACAGTTTGCGCTGAATATCCTGCGTTTTTTCGTCCTGTTCCACCGCATCCCACTTGTTGATGACGATGATGCAGGCCTTGCCCTGCTCGTGGGCATAGCCGGCCACCTTGCTGTCCTGCTCGGTAAAGCCCTGGGTGCCGTCGATCATGATCAAAGCCACACGGCTGCGCTCGACCGCTGCCAGACTGCGCACCACCATGTAGCGCTCCAGCCCATCGCCGATATTGCCGCGCTTGCGCAGGCCGGCGGTGTCGGTGAAGATGAACTTGCCATAGGCATTGTCCACCATGGTGTCGATGGCATCGCGGGTGGTGCCGGCTTCGTCGGCCACGATCATGCGGTTCTCGCCCAGAATGTAGTTGGTCAGGCTGGACTTGCCCACATTGGGCCGGCCGATGATGGCCACGGGGATGCGCTCTTCCTCGATGACGGTGTCGTCAAAGTTCAGGTGAGCGCAGGCGGCATCCAGCAGATCGCCGGTGCCATGGCCGTGCACCGCCGAGATGGGCACCACCTCGTCAAAGCCAAGATTATAGAACTCGTACAGTTCCATGGGGGGCTGGCCCACCTTATCGCATTTGTTCACCGCCAGAATGATGGGTTTGTGGCTGCGGCGCAGCATGTGGGCCACATCCTCGTCCGAGGCGGTCAGGCCGGTTTTTACATCCACCACCATGATGATGCAGTCGGCAGTGTCGATGGCGATCTCAGCCTGCTGGCGCATGTGGGCCAGAATACCCTCGGTGGCGGTGGGCTCAATGCCGCCGGTATCCACCAGCAGCAGCTGCCGGCCGCACCATTCGCAGTCGCCGAAAATGCGGTCGCGGGTAACGCCGGGGGTATCCTCGACGATGGCAATGCGCTGGCCGCACAATTTATTGAACAGGGTGGATTTGCCCACGTTGGGGCGGCCTACGACCGCTACAATGGGTTTGGACATCCTGCAACACTCCTTTCCTTTTTGGGGCTCAAAAAGCCCCGCGCACCCCGTTTGGGGCCGCTTTGCCCGGCTGCAAGCTGATTTTGAAAACCGCAGCACAAGGTTTCTTCTATCAATATACCACGATTGCACCACGCGGCGCAAGCTTAGCCTTTGCGGGGGCGGCGGGCGATATGCAGCCCGGTTTTCAACAATGCTTTGGCGCAGCCGGCACCGTCGGCGGGCAGAATTTCCACCTTCACGCCCAGCGTTTGGGCCAGCTCCTCCACCGAGATACTGTCCAGAAACAGATCCTTTTCGCTGCGCAGCATCACCTCGGGCACGCCAAGAGTCTTGCTTTGCAGCCTGCCGGCACACTGTTTGATGATGTCGGTGGCGGTAACAAGACCAGCCACACTGACATTGCCGCCGAAAAATTCGTTTTTGACCGGATGCACCACGACCTGTACCATGGGGTACTGCCGCTGCAGCTCGGCGGCCATTTCCTGAATGAGAGGGGCCGCCAGCGTACCGGTAACCAGATCGATCTGCTTTTCGCCGAACAAGCGGTGGGGGGCGTCCAGCTCGGCAAGGAATTCCTCCCGGAAGCTGCGCCACATGCCCACGCCGTTTTCCAGCTGGGCGTAGTCCTCGTAAAATTCATCCTGCGGCACGGGCCGCCCGGCACACAGGTACCATTCGTCGCTGGGGTAGATTACCCGGCTGCCCCGCTGCTGTTTGCAGCGATCGCCGTACTCTTCCAGAATATCCAGCACCTCGGCGCTGCTGGCCGCATCGTAAGCGGTCAGCTTGTACAACCCCTGCCGGTAATCGGTCAGGCCGGCGGGCACTGCGGCAATGCTTTGGATGGACTCACCCAGTGCCAGCAGATCTTCCAGACTGCGGCGCAGCTCGTCGCCGTCGTTGACGCCCCGGCACAGCACCAGCTGGCAGTTGATGGCCACACCGGCCTTTGCCAGCGTGTGCAGGTGGCGCAGGCTTTCACCGCCCTTTTTGTTGGCCAGCATCCGCACACGCAGTTCGGGGTTGGTGGTGTGCACCGAAATGTTGACCGGCGAGATGTGCATTTTGATGATGCGGTTGATCTCGTGGTCGGACAGATTGGTCAGGGTGATGTAGTTGCCGAACAAAAAGCTCAGCCGCTCGTCATCATCCTTAAAATATAAGCTGTCGCGCAGGCCGGGGGGCAGCTGGTCGATAAAGCAGAACATGCAGTGATTATCGCAGTTGTGCTGCCGGTCGGCCAGATAGGTTTCGAAATTGCAGCCAAAGGGCTGTCCGCCCGCCTTTTGCACCGGAAGGCTTACCGGGCAGCCGCCCCGCACTGCCGACAGATGAAAACTGGGGCTGTCGGTATAAAACTGGTAGTCCAGCATGTCGTTGATGGGGTTGCCGTCAACTTCCAGCAGGGCATCACCGGGCTGTAGACCCAGCTGCTCGGCTGCGCTGTTGGCATCGACACTGTAAATGGTGACCGCCATGGTGCACCCCCCTTTCGAAATTGGCGAATTACAAACAAGAAGGGGAAGGCAGAAACCCGCCCTCCCCTTTTTGATTCGACACTGTTGCCATCAAATCTGCGCAAATCAGGCCTTCTTGATGACTTCCTCGCCCTTGTAGTAGCCGCAGTTGCCACATACCTGGTGGGGGAGCTTCAGAGTGCCGCAGTTGCTGCACTTGACCAGCGCAGGGGCCTCCAGCTTCCAAACGTTGCTGCGACGCTTGTCGCGACGAGCCTTGGAATGATGTCTCTTAGGTACTGCCATATTTTTGCACCTCCTCGATGGAATTCAGTTAAGCAGTGATTTCAAAATGCTCAGTCTTGCGTCAACCGGTTCGTCCTCGTCTGCCTTGGGGCAGCTGCAGGCGGCGGCCTTTTTCCCGCAAGCGGGGCAAAGCCCCTGACAGTCGGCACTGCACACCAGCACCGTCGGGATCTCGAACGTAAATTCCTGAAACAGCCATTCCTCTACGTCCAGCTTGCCTTTTTCATCCAGCGGAAGCTCGAAATCGGGATCCTCAAGATCCTTCGCACGAACGGTCCATTCGGCGGCGACCGTACACATCAGCCGGACTTCGTCCAGACAACGGGCACATTCGCCGTGTACTTCCGCTTCGGCCTTTAATATTACCACAACGCCCTCATCACACGGGGTGGCTGCAAACTGC
>JAFULE010000058.1 GCA_017483235.1 Faecalibacterium sp.
CCGCAGCCCGTCGTACCTCTGCTGGGCCTTTTTGTAGTATTCGAAGGTGTTGGGGTCGGTGGAGTTGTTTTCAATAACGATGACCTCGAAATTTTCCCAGGTAGTTTTGGTATAGATGCTGTGCAGGCAGGTTTCCAGATCGTCGGTGTGATCCTTGTTGGGGATCAGCACCGAAACCTTGGGTTCGCCGTCTACCGTCCATTTTACCCGGTAGGTACTGGGGAACAATCCGTCGCACACTTCCCCTCTGGCACCGGTACGGGCCAGATGATCCTGCAGGGCCTTTTTGGCCGCCTGCGCCACATAGGGCTTTGCCTCCACACCGCCCGAGGTGGAAGCCGCGTGCACACGCCAGTAATACAGCACCTGCGGTACATGAACAGCGGTGCCGGTTTGTTCGATCAGCCGCAGGAACAGGTCGTGATCCTGACTGCCGTCGCATTCGGGCCGCTCGCCGCCGATGGCGTCGAACAGTTCCTTTTTGAACACCGCCAGATGGCAAATGTAGTTGCAGCACAGCAGATAGTCGATGGCAAAATCCGGCTTGAAGTGGCCCACGGTAGGGCGGCGAATGCTCTTGGAGAAGAGGGCCTCGTCGCTGTAGAAGAAGCCGTCGCTGCCCCCTGCTGCCCGCTGCCGCAGGATGGCCTTGCCCATTACGTACATGGCGTGAGGGGCAAGAATGTCGTCGTGGTCGGCCAGCGCCAGATATTCGCCGGTGGCAAGGGCCGCCGCGGCATTGGTGTTGGCAGCAATGCCCTTATTTTCAATTTTGGCATAGCGGATGTCCAGACCCTTAGCCTGATATTCCTCCACCACCGTTTTTACATAGCCGTGGGCCTCATCCGACGCGTCGCCCAGACAAAGCTGGCCGTTGGGCGCAGTCTGGCCTGCAAAGGAATCGAGAAATTCCCGCAGGAAGTTTTCCGGCGTGTTATACAGCGGGGTCAGCACGCTGATGCGGGGCAAGCCGCAGTTGTCGGCGGTTTTGCCCGCAAACTCCTGCCGCTGGGCAGCCAGAACCGCCGGGGCGGGCAGATACTTATCCTTTTTGGAAAAGCAGCGGCGTTTTACAAAGCCGGCACCGCGCCGCAGCATGGTGGCCACCCCCTGCTCTTTGGTCAGGGTGACGGCATAGCCCATCAGTTCCTTGGCGCGCTTCAGTTTCAGGTTCATGGTCGTTGTCCCCTTTTATTTCAGGCCGAAATTTTCGAACTTATTGTTGAAATGAATGTTATAATACGGGTCGGCGCCCTCGGGCAGGTAATGGCCCCACCGGGCCTGAAAGGCCGCCTTTTCGCAGGCGTAACGGGCCTGATTTTCGGCGCTGGCAGCGCTGCCGTCGTCCAATCCTCGGCTTTTGCTTTCGTAGTGATAGCACTGGGCCAGCGGGGTGAACACATTCAGATATCCCATCTCGTACAGCTTCAGGCACAGGTCCACATCGTTATAGGCCACCGCAAAATCACCCTCATCCAGCCCGCCGCATTGGTCGTACAGCTCGGTACGCACCAGCAGGCAGGCTCCGGTAACTGCCAGATAATTCTGTGCGGTAACCAGCCGGTACAGATCACCCACTGCATCCCTCGGGTGACTTTTGTGGCTGTGGCCCGCGCTGCCGTTGATGCCCAGAATCACACCGCCATGTTGGATGGTGTCGTCCGGGTAGAACAGCTTGGCGCCCACCGCGCCCACATCCGGCCGCTGGGCATAACTGAGCAGCTCGGTCAGAAAACCGTCGGTCAGTACCTCGATGTCGTTGTTCAGCAGCAGCAGATACTCGCCCTGCGCCTGCTTTCGGGCCAGATTGTTGATGGCTGAGAAGTTGAATTTTCCCTCGTACCGCACCAGACGGCAGCGGGGGTATTTTTTGACCATAGCCTTATAGTAAGCCTCGGTAATTTTCTGGGTGGAGTTGTTTTCCACCACCAGAACCTCAAAGTTTTCGTAACCGGCGTGCTCATACAAACTGCGCAGGCAACGGTCCAGATCATCGGTATGATCCTTATTGGGAATGATCACGCTGATCATGGGGGTACCGGTCAGTGTATACCGAACCTCGTACGCACCGGGGCCGCCCTCGACCGGGGTGACAAGCGCGGTGCAGCCGATGCGGGCCAGATGGTCGGTAATGGCCCGGGCACCCGCCGCAATGGCATAGGGCTTGGCTTCCACCAGATTTTCGGCGGTGGAGCCGGCCGCTGCACGCCAGACATACAGCACCTTGGGAATGTGATGCACCTGCGCAGGGCTGTCCAGTGCTTCGGTCAGCCGCAGGATCAGGTCGTAATCCTGCGCACCGTCGTACTCAGAATTTTCTCTGCCGCCGGCTTTTTCGAACAAAGCACGGCTGAACACACACAAATGGGTGATATAGTTGCAGCCGTTGAGGTAATCGGGGGCAAAATCGGGCTTGAAGTGATAGCCGCCCAGTTCTTTCAGGTCGGCCGAAAGCACGATCTCGTCGCTGTACAGCAGCTGCGCACCGGTTTGCCCAATGGCCTGTGCCATCTCGTACAGGGCATTGGGGTACAAAAGATCGTCGTGATCCAGCAGGGTCAGATATTCGCCGGTTGCCAGCGCAAAGCCCCGATTGGTATTGCCGGCAATGCCTTCGTTGGTTTTCAGCTTTTGGTACAGGATGCGCGGCTCTTGGTCAGAAGCCGCTTCGCAGGTGCGGCGCACATCCTCGTGTCCTTCGGTGGAGGCATCCACCAGACAAAGCTGCCAGTTATGATAGGTCTGCTGCCGCACCGAGTCCAACAGCTGGGCCAGATATTCGGCCGGGGTGTTGTACAGCGGCACCACAATGCTGATGAGGGGGCCATTCTGGATGGGGTTGGCCCGCTGCTGCTTTAAGGTGCGCTTGAGAGGAATATCCGCTCGGTGCTGCCAGCGGTCCTTGTGCATGGCAAGGGACACCTTGAAGGTGATGTCCCGCCAGAGCTGCTCGAAGCCTTCTTCGCGCAGGGTGCGCACCGAACGCCCGGCCAGATCAGCCAGATGGGCAGGGTTCAAAAGCCGCTTTGCCATGCCGCCCATGCTGTCGGCGCGGGGGGCATCGGCATTTTGCACCGCAGTGGGTTTGTTGTTGGGTTCGCTCATAACAGCATCCCTCCCAAAGAATGAAAATAGAAAACAGCCCGGACGGGCCTTGCCGGCGCACCGCCCGGGCTTGATTTTGCACAACCGGCGCTCAGCCCTCGCGCTGGGCCTGCTTGTAGGCCGCACAGACGGTGGCGGTATCGCCGTTCATCTTCAGATCGCCGTGGCTCAGCCAGGCAACCTTGTTGCACATACGCTCGACCTGATCAATGGAGTGGGACACCAGAATCACTGTGGTGCCGCCGCTCATCAGTTCGTGCATGCGCTGCTCGCATTTCTGCTGGAACAAAAAGTCGCCCACCGACAAAATTTCGTCGGCAATCAGAATGTCGGGCTTGGTGATGGTGGCAATGGCAAAGGCAATGCGGGCCACCATACCGGAGGAATAGTTTTTCAGCGGCACATCCAAAAAGTTGCACAGCTCGCTGAAATCGACGATCTCGTCAAATTTTTCGTCAATGTACTTGGGCGAATACCCCAGCACCGTGCCGTTGAGATAGATATTTTCGCGGGCGGTCAGATCCATGTCAAAGCCGGCGCCCAGCTCGATCAGCGGGGCAATGGTGCCGTTTACGGTCACCTTGCCGGTGGTGGGCTTGTATACGCCCGCAATGGTTTTGAGCAGAGTGGATTTGCCGCTGCCGTTCAGACCCACCAGACCGTAAAAGTCGCCGGGCATAATATCGAGGCTGACGTTTTTCAGCGCATAGAATTCATCGTAATGCAGCCGCCCCTGCACCAGCGCCAGGAAGTACTCTTTCAGGCTTTCGTGCTTTTCGGTGGAGAGGTTAAAGCACATGGATACATTATCTACCTTAATGATTGGTTCCATGCCTGCCTCCCTTAAATATGCAGGACAAACTTGTCCTGTGTTTTCTTGAAGATGATCATGCCGACAGTCAGCGAAACCAGCGCGCAGCCCCCGCAAACCACAAGCATGGTCGGGCTCATCAGTTCGCCGTACAACACACACTGACGAAATCCGGTGATGTACCAGTAAACCGGATTCAGATGGATCAGCGACTGCAGATTGAAGCCGCCGGTCATCGAGGTCATTGCCGCAGGGTCATAGAAAATGGCCGAAAAGTACATCAGAGCGGTGGTGAAAATGCCCCACATATGCATAATATCGCGGAAGAACACCGTAAATGCACTCAGTGCCAGTGCAATGCCAAAGCTGAACAGGAACATGGTAGCCAGCGGATACACCGCCAGAACAATGGTGAAGTGCAGCGGGCTGCCGGTGAACAGGATCACCAGTAGAAGCGCCACAAAGCTGAAGCAGGTATTGACCATGGAAAAGCAGCATTTTTCCATGGGGAAAATGTATTTGGGAATGTATACCTTTTTCAGCAGCGGAGCAGCTGAAAGCACGCTGCTCATACCCGAACTGGTTGCATCGCTGAAAAAGTTGAACATCAACTGACCACACAGCAGGTATACCGCAAAGTTGGGAATGTTACCCCGAAAACCCGGCAAACTGGAAAACACCGCCCAGTACACCAGACACATCAGCAGCGGGTTGAGCACACTCCACAAAACGCCCAGCACACTGCGGCGATATTTCAGCTTAAAATCGCGGCCTACCAGATTTTGCAGCAGGTAGCGGTAGCGCCAGAAATCCTGAAGATACAGCTTGATTTTAGCCAACATACTCACCACTTTTCAAAGTATTCAAACTTCTGGGCTGCAAAGGGCTCATGCTTCTGGTCCTTGGCGCTCAGCTTGGGCTCGCAGCCGCAATCAGGCCACTGAATGCCTACGGTGGGGTCGTTGTAAGGAATGCCCCCCTCGCTGGTGGGATCGTACACATCGGTGCACTTATAGCAGAACTCGGCCACATCACTCAGCACCAGAAAACGATGGGCAAAGCCTTCGGGCACATAGAACATTTTTTTGTTTTCCTCGCTGAGGATCACGCCCTCCCACTTGCCATAGGTAGCGCTGCCGGGGCGGCAGTCTACCGCCACATCAAACACTTCACCTTTGGTTACCCGCACCAGTTTGCCCTGAGTGTGGTTTTTCTGAAAATGCAGCCCGCGCAGCACGCCCCGGGTGGAGCGGCTCTGGTTATCCTGCACAAATTCCTTATCGATGCCGGCGGCGGCAAACTGCTCTTTATGATAGGTTTCCATAAAGTAACCGCGCTCATCACCAAACACCTGCGGCTCAATGATCACTACACCGGGAATACCGGTTTGCACAAAGGTAAATTTTCCCATAATCATTCTCCTTAACCGGCGGGATCCACGCCGGTATTTTTCGTATCTGATTTTATTATAATCTCTTTCAGCGGTTTCGCAACTCCATCTGCCAGTTTTTCGCCGTGCTGCGGGTACGATTGTACCGCCCGATGCCAAAAAACTTTACCCCGGCAAACAGCAGCCCCAGACCAACGGCAACGCCCACTGCCAGCTGCAGCACCAGCGACTTTGCAGGGGTTACATCGGCGCTGGTAGCCAGCGCCATGCCTACTTTGCCTTGCAGTACCTCTTCCAGCCCGGTGGTCTGCAGCGCAACGGCGGTTGGGCTGGAATTCTGCAGCCCCATGCCCTCTACCGTATAAACTGCCGTGGCTTCAAAGGGCTGGCCCAGCACATAGCGCTCGGGTACATTCAACTGCACCGTTACCTGATGGGGGCTCAGATCGTTGTGCAGCAGCAGCTGTGCCACTGGGGCGGTATAGGTCAGCTGACCCAGCTCAGGGCCGCCGCCCACCACCGGAATCTTTGCGGTTTTTCCTCCGGGGATCTCGACCCGGCGGAAATTGGAAAAGGTATAGTTCAACAGGGTTTTTACGTCGCTGAACTTATCGGTACGCTGCTGACCGTGCAGGGTCACACAGATCAGCCGCATACCGTCCTTTTGTGCCAGACAGACATAGGTATAACGGGCGTCGTCGGTATAGCCGGTTTTGGAGCCGATCACCTCGGGCACATAGGCATAAGCCTTGCCGGGCAACCGGATGTAATCCTTCAGCGAAACATACCGCGGCTCGCTTTGCAGATTGGTAGGCGGTATGGTATAGCTGCCGGTAGCACAGAACAGCTGCTCGAAACCGGGCTGCTGCAGCGCCCACCGCAGAATCACCGCCATATCGGCAGCGGTGGTGTAGTGTTGGGGATCGGTGATGCCATGGGGGTTGGTGAAATGGGTATTCTGCAGCCCCAGCTGGTCAGCCTTGGCATTCATGGCCTCCACACCGCCGGCGATGGTGCCGTCGGCCGAAACGTATTCGGCCAGCACATTGGCCGCATCGTTGGCACTGAACAGTTCGGCGGCGTAGAGCATCTGTTCCAGTGTAACCACTTCGTTTTCCAAAAGGGCAATGTGGCTGGAGCCGGTGCCCACCAGTGAATAGACCGCTTCGTGGCTGACCGTAAGCTGCACATTCCAGTTACCCTGTGCCTTTTCGCAGGCCAGCCCCAGAATCATCACCTTGGTGATGGACGCAGGATTCTTGCGCACATCCATGTTGGCCGAGATCAAAACCTGTCCGGTATCGGCATCGGCCACCAGATAGGCTTCGCTGGCAGCGGCGGGCCCTACCGCAAAAGCCGGCTGGCAAAGCTGCACTGTCAGCACCAGCACAGCCAGAAGACAAGCAATATATTTTTTCAACGGGCTCTCCTTATTTTTACACAAACTTCGACACTATTATTATAGCGGCACACCCGCCCAAGGGCAAGGGTGCGCCGCGGATTTTCCACATTTTAAACCCATCAGCTCAGCAGCACCGGCTGAAACTGCCGCCCCTTCATAGCAAGGGTCAGAGTAGGCTCCAGCAGGGAAAGATCAGCCTTCAGA
Source organism: Faecalibacterium sp. (assembly GCA_017483235.1). Taxonomy (GTDB): domain Bacteria; phylum Bacillota; class Clostridia; order Oscillospirales; family Ruminococcaceae; genus Faecalibacterium. The sequence goes on from JAFULE010000058.1 coordinate 6,913, forward strand.
CTTTGAGGTTTGTGCAGGCAATCGTCCTGTCCAAAGGGTACAAAATAATAGTTTTTGCGGTTGAGCAGTGCCGCAATGTGCTGGGCCGAAGCCCCCAGCCCATCGTTGGTGGACACTGCCACCACCACCGGGCAGCCGATACGCAGCAGGCTTTTGGCCCCCAGCGTTACCGGCGTGTTGGAAATGCCCAGCGCCAGCTTTGCCAACGTGGTGCCGGTGCAGGGGGCAATGACCATGGCATCGGCCAGCCGCTTGGGGCCCAGCGGCTCGGCCCCCTGCAGGGTGGTGATGGGCTTATGGCCGGTTTCAGCAGCCAGTCGCTCGGCCCACTGAACGGCGGTGCCAAAGCGGGTATCCTGCCCGGCGGCATTGAAGCTGAGCACCGGCAGTACCCGCCAGCCGGCCCGGGTCAGCTGCCCGGCAAGGGGCACCGCAGCTTCAAAGGTGCAATAGCTGCCGCACACCGCAAAGGCCACGGTGGGCTGGCGCGCAGGCGGGGCGGTAAACAGGGTTTCATTCATGGTATTTCTCCCCTTTCGGGCCGGGCGGGGTACGCTCGGCCAAAATTTCCAGCACGGTGGCGGCCACATACTCCCCTGCCGACTCGGGCGCACAAAGGGCAGGCAGGCTGAGCGCGTGCAGCGCGGTGTGCCCCATTGCTTTGGCGGCGGCAAAATCGGTACCGCCGGGCCGACTGGCCAGATCGACGATCAGGCTTTGCGGCGGCAGCCTTTGCTGCACTGCTTCGGTCAACAGCAGGGCAGGCACTGTGTTTA
>JAFULE010000059.1 GCA_017483235.1 Faecalibacterium sp.
TCCTACGCGCAGGGCCTGATGGAGCCCATTCAGTGGCTGGTAAACACCCTGTCCAACCTTGTTACCATTCAGGTGAACATCGAACGGTTTGACCGGCTGATGCACACCGAGCCTAATGTAAAAGACAGCCCTGAAGTCATTGAAAAATACGGCGACTGCTTTGCCCCCAAAACCCAAAACTGGGAGCCGCTGCACGGCGATGTGGAATTTGACCACGTTACCTTCCGCTATCCGGACGGGGAAGAAACCGTACTGGAGGACTTCTGCCTCAAGGTGCCGCAGGGCACCAACGTAGCCATCGTGGGCGAAACCGGCGCCGGCAAATCCACTCTGGTCAATCTTGCCTGCCGATTTTTCGAGCCCACTCAGGGCCGGGTTCTGATCGATGGGCGGGATGTGCGCCAGCGCAGCCAGCTGTGGCTGCACAACCACATCGGCTATGTGCTGCAAACGCCCCATCTGTTCAGCGGTACCGTGCTGGAAAACCTGAAATACGGCAACCCCAACGCCACCATGCAGCAGATCGAAGCCGCGGTCAAGGCGGTGCATGCGGATGAGTTCATCGCCCGCATGCCCAAGGGCTACGACAGCGATGTGGGCGAAGGCGGCGACCTGCTTTCCACCGGCGAAAAGCAGCTGATCAGCTTTGCCCGGGCCATTCTGGCCGACCCGCGCATCTTTGTGCTGGACGAAGCCACCAGCTCGGTGGATACTATGACCGAGCGCTATATCCAGCAGGCCATCGAAACCCTGATGCAGGGCCGTACCAGCTTTGTCATTGCCCATCGGCTTTCCACCATCCGCAATGCAGATATCATTCTGGTGGTGCAGGACGGCAAAATTGTCGAGCGGGGCACACACGCCCAGCTGCTGGCCCAAAAGGGGTGTTACCACAAGCTGTACACCCGCCAGTACGAGGAAGAGCTGGCCGCCGATTTGTGGAAATAAGCCCCAAATGCCGGGATGCAAATAGCAGGAAATGCTTTCCCTGCACGGCAGAGTGTGATAAAATAGACTGGTCACAGCACTGACACAATGGCACGAAGGAGTTTGGACATGAAACAAACCAATACGATAAATAAGTGGTGGCAGAATACGGTGGTCTACCAGATCTACCCCCGCAGTTTTCAGGACAGCAACGGCGACGGCATCGGCGATCTGCAGGGCATCATCAGCCGGCTGGACTATCTGCAGGATCTGGGCATCGGGGCCATCTGGCTGTCTCCGGTGTGCAAATCGCCGCAGGACGACAACGGCTACGACATTTCGGATTATCAGGACATCGACCCGATGTTCGGCAGTCTGGACGACATGGAACAGCTGATCGCAGAAGCAAAAAAGCGCAATATCCGCATCATTATGGATCTGGTGCTGAACCACTGCTCCGATGAGCATCGCTGGTTCATCGAGGCAAAAAAGAGCCGGGATAACCCCTACCACGACTATTTTGTCTGGCGGGACGGGGTAGAGGGGCAATACCCCAACGACATGCGGGCCACCTTCGGCGGCCCTGCATGGGAGTGGGTGCCCGAAGTGGGGCAGTACTACTTCCACCAGTTCTCGGTCAAGCAGCCCGACCTCAATTGGGATAATCCCGCCGTGCGCCGCGAGATCTACGACATGATCCTGTGGTGGATGGATAAGGGCGCGGGTGGGTTCCGCATGGACGTGATCGACCAGATCGCAAAGGTGCCAGACCAGAAGATCACCGCCAACGGCCCCCGCCTGCACGAGTATTTGCAGCAGATGAGCCGCGAAACCTTCCAGAAGGGCGACCTGATCACGGTGGGCGAAGCGTGGGGCGCTACCCCTGAGCGGGCCAAGCTGTACAGCAACCCCGACGGCAGCGAGTTTTCGATGGTGTTCCAGTTTGAACACATCGGGCTGGACCAGCAGGAAGGCAAGGACAAGTGGGATCTTGCCCCGCTGCGCTTTGTGCAGCTGAAGCAGGTGCTGAACGCATGGCAGACCCAGCTGCACAACTGCGGCTGGAACAGCTTGTTCTGGAACAACCACGACCTGCCCCGCATCGTTTCCCGCTGGGGCAACGACAGCGCGCAGTATCGTGAAAAATCGGCTAAGATGCTGGCCACCATCCTGCATGGCATGCAGGGTACCCCTTATGTGTATCAGGGCGAAGAACTGGGCATGACCAACGTGGCCTACGGCATCGAGGAATACCGCGATATCGAAACGGTGACTATGTACAAAGAGCGCAGCGCCGCCGGCTATTCCCATGCCGAGATCATGCGCTCGCTGCATGCCAAAAGCCGCGACAATGCCCGTACCCCCATGCAGTGGAACGCCCAGGCGAACGCCGGCTTTACCACCGGTGCCCCGTGGCTGAAAATCAACCCCAATTACACCGCCATCAATGCAGCCGACCAGCTCGGGCGCAAAGATTCGGTGTATACCTACTACAAAACCCTGATCGCTCTGCGCAAACAGCTGCCGGTTCTGGTCGATGGTCGGTTTGAACTGCTGGCGGCCGAGCACCCGCAGGTGTTTGCCTATACCAGAACCAACCAGACCGACGAACTGCTGGTGGTGTGCAACTTCTTCGGCGAGCAGGTTGCCTGCCCGGTCGAAAAAGATTGGGCCGAATACCGGCTGCTGCTGACCAACGAGGCCGAGCCGACAGATCCCACGGTGCTGCAGCCTTACGAAGCAAGGATCTATCTGAAAAAGCGGTAAAACACAACATGAAAGAAACAACCCCCGGGCACCCTGCGGTGCCCGGGGGTTTGCGTTGCGGCAGCGTTAAAAACAAAAAAGCACCGACGGTTGTCGGTGCTTTTTTTGGTGGACTCGAGGAGAGTCGAACTCCCGACCCCCACAATGCGAATGTGGTGCGCTCCCAACTGCGCTACGAGCCCATAAAATCTGTTACCTGTCTAATTTATAGCAGCGCCCCCGTTTTGTCAAGCCATTTTTCAAA
>JAFULE010000060.1 GCA_017483235.1 Faecalibacterium sp.
TCGCGCCAACTACCGCGAAGGTCTGAACATTCTGGAATACTTCGTTTCTGCCCGTGGTGCCCGTAAGGGTCTGGCCGATACCGCTCTGCGTACCGCCGACTCGGGCTACCTGACCCGCCGAATGGTCGACGTTTCTCAGGATGTGATCATCCGTGAGATCAACTGCGGCACCACCGACGGCATTCTGGTTTCCGAGATCCACGAAGGCAAGGAAAAGATCGAAAGCTTCCGCGAGCGCCTGATCGGCCGCTACGCTGTGGGCGACGTGCTCAACCCCGTTACCGGCGAAGTCATCGTGCCCGAAGGCAAGATGATGGACCTGTACGACGCAGGCAAGATCGAAGCCGCCGGCATCACCAGCCTGAAGATCCGCAGCCTGCTGACCTGCCGCGCCAAGACCGGTGTGTGTGCACACTGCTACGGCGCCAACATGGCCAACGGCGAGCCTGTGCAGCTGGGTGAATCGGTCGGTATCATTGCCGCCCAGTCCATCGGCGAGCCCGGTACCCAGCTGACCATGCGTACCTTCCATACCGGCGGTATCGCATCGGCCGAAGATATTACCCAGGGTCTGCCCCGTGTTGAAGAGCTGTTCGAAAGCCGCCGTCCCAAGAGCATGGCCATCATGGCCGAGATCAGCGGTACCGTTTCGCTGGACGACACCAAGAAGAACACCGTTGTTGTGGTTACCGGCAGCGACGAAAACGGCGCCCCTGTCGAAAAGAAGTACTCCATTCCCTTCACCCAGCATTCCCGCGTGGTGCCCGGCGACATCGTCGAAAAGGGCGACATCATCACCAAGGAAGGCGTGCTGTACCCGCAGGATATTCTGGCCGTTAAGGGCCTGACCGCGGTGCAGAACTACCTGCTGAGCGAGGTTCAGAAGGTGTACCGTCTGCAGGGCGTTGAGATCAACGACAAGCACATCGAAGTTATCGTGCGTCAGATGTGCCGCAAGGTCCGCGTCACCGATTCCGGCTCTTCCACCTTCATTGGCGGCGCTCTGGCCGACAAGCTGGAAGTCGAAGCCAAGAACGCCGAGCTGGCCGAGCGCATCGCTGCCGGTGAAGAGGGCCTGAAGCTGGTCGAGTACCAGCAGGTGCTGCTGGGCATCACCAAGGCCTCGCTGGCCACCGACAGCTTCCTGTCTGCCGCTTCCTTCCAGGAAACCACCCGCGTACTGACCGAAGCCGCCATCAAGGGCAAGGTCGACCCGCTGAGCGGCCTGAAGGAGAACGTTATCATTGGTAAGCTGATCCCCGCCGGCACCGGTCTGGAAGAGGTACAGGAGGATCTGGTTGTGCGCGAAGCCGAGCGCGACGCCGAAGAGGCTGCCGAGCTGGCCAACGCCCAGTGATCCGTTGCCTTTGGCGATATGATGAATTGAAAAATCCCGCCGCAACATGTTGCGGCGGGATTTTTTGCTGCCAACGGCAAAAAAAAGGTTGACAGCAGGGCAGGGTCGTGGTACTATAATGATGCAGTTAGTTAAAGCTAACCGCGAGCGATCGAACGACTTTGGAAATAATGTTCCCACCGCGGTGCCGCGGTTTTATTTCAGGGTCGTGGTTAGCTTTTGCTAACTGTGCCTCCATACAGCCAATTCCATCTCTCCTACTTTATACAGGGTGCAGTTTTTTGCTTTGCCTGCACCCCAAATTTCTCCGTACACAGGCGGCGCATCGGGATTGCATCCGGTGCGCCGCTGGTGTTTTTGTGGGCAAACAACAGCGGTTTTCGGCTGCCCGTTGGGAAACTCTGCCCTGGGAAACGTATCGGTAAACTGTAACGGATTTGTTGCCGTAAAATGCTTGAAACCGCAGCAGCTTGTCGTTATACTGGTAAACAGGGTTGAGCGGCTATGCCGCTTGAGAATATCATCAACACCTGTCAAAGGAGAAATGTTTTTATGAAAAAGATCTCTCGTCGCCAGTTTATGACCGTTGCCGGTGTGCTGTCTGCTGCCGGTGTGCTGACCGCCTGCGGTGGCTCTTCCAGCAGCACTGCTCCCGCTTCCTCTGCTGCCGGCACTGCCGACGCTGTGTACAAGATCGCCATGATCACCGACTACGGCGATATCACCGACCAGTCCTTCAACCAGACCACCTGGGAAGCCTGCGTCAAGTTCGGCAAGGACAACGGCGTGGATGTCAAGTACTACAAGCCTGTTTCCAACGATACTGCCGGCCGTGTGCAGCAGGTTGAAATGGCCATTGCCGAAGAGTACAACGTCATCGTGATGCCCGGTTACGCTTTCGGCGGCACCATTGTCGAGTGTGCTTCCCTGTACCCCGAGGTCAAGTTCATTGCTCTGGACGTGGGCAAGGGCGACCTGCTGGAGACCGCCGTTGCCAACGCCGGCGAAAGCTACGACTACAACCCCGACAACTGGGATCTGGCCAAGTACGTTGACATGAGCAACGTGTACAGCGCCATCTACAAGGAAGAGCTGTGCGGCTACATGGCCGGCTACGCTGCCGTTAAGCTGGGCTACACCAAGCTGGGCTTCCTGGGCGGCATGGCGGTTCCCGCTGTTATCCGCTACGGCTACGGCTACGTGCAGGGCGCCGACGCCGCTGCCAAGGAGCTGAACATCAACATCGACATCAAGTATGTCTATGGCAACCAGTTCTACGGCGACGCCGACATCAAGGCTTACATGGACACCTGGTACACCACCGGCACCGAAGTTGTCTTTGCCTGCGGCGGCGGTATCTACACCTCTGCGGTTGACGCTGCCAAGGAAGTGAAGGGCGCCAAGGTCATCGGTGTTGACGTTGACCAGTCCGGCATCATTGCTGCTTACGCCGCCGGCGAGGACGGCGATGCTTCCGCTTACGCTGACCTGACCGTCACCTCTGCTATGAAGGGTCTGGCCCCCACCACCATCGACACTCTGACCGACGTTGTCATCAACGGCAACTGGGACAAGTACGTTGGCAAGATCGAAACTCTGGGTCTGGTTTCTGCCGATGACCCCACCCTGAACTACGTTCAGATCCCCGCCACCACCCAGTATGTGGACGGCAAGTTCACCGAGGCCGACTACAAGGCTCTGGTTGCCGGTATGTACAACGGCAGCATCAAGGTCAGCGATGACATCGCCGCCGAGCCCGAAGTCACCAACTCCAACGTTGAGTACCTGGGCAGCATTAAGTAATCAAACCATCCCAAAGCATCAAAGAGGGCGCACCGCAGGGTGCGCCCTCTTTTTTGTGCAAATGTAACGGCAAACAGGCAAACAATGAAAAATTTTTTGAAAAAAGGGTATGTCTATGCTATACTAAATCTATGTGAAAGTTCCTCAAAACAGGGGCTTGCCGTCAGGCCTCCCGACGGCGTAAACGGCCCGGTTTTGCGGCATAAAAGGAGGTAATGCACTTGGAAAACTACGCGGTTGAAATGCTGCATATCACCAAGCGGTTTCCCGGCATCATTGCAAACGACGATGTGACCATCCAGCTGCGCAAGGGCGAGATCCATGCCCTTCTGGGCGAAAACGGCGCAGGCAAATCCACCCTGATGAGCGTATTGTTCGGCCTGTACACCCCCGAAGAGGGCGAGATCCGCAAGGACGGCAAGGTGGTTTCCATCAAGAACCCCAATGACGCCAATGCGCTGGGTATCGGCATGGTGCACCAGCACTTCAAGCTGGTGGAATGCTTCAGCGTGCTGGACAACATCATTCTGGGCGTGGAGCCCACGAAGAATGGCTTCCTGCAGAAGAAGGAAGCACGGGAAAAGGTCGTAGCCCTGTCGGAAAAGTACGGCCTGCAGGTGGATCCCGATGCCATCATTGAGGACATCACCGTCGGTATGCAGCAGCGCACCGA
>JAFULE010000061.1 GCA_017483235.1 Faecalibacterium sp.
ATGATCGGCATCTCCAAGGAATATTACGAAGCTTCTTCGCTGGATGGTGCAAGCCCGGTGCAGCAGTTTTTCCGCATCACGCTGCCTCTGCTGTCGCCCACCACGCTGTTCCTGCTGGTTACCACCTTCCTGTCTTCCATGAAGGTTTTCCAGTCGGTGGACGTGCTGACCAGCGGCGGCCCCAACCGTTCGACCGAAGTGTTCGTTTACCTCATTTACCGTTACGCCATGGTGGACTTCCGCATGGACCGCGCGGCAACCTCTGCAGTGATGTTCTTCATCATTCTGCTGGTTGTTACCGCACTGACCATGAAGGTCTCCGATGGGTCTGTGACCTATGACTCCTGATGGAAAGGACGGATACCTATGGCTAATGTAGTTAGTAATGAGCAGTTGATCAAAGAAGTCAACGAAATGCACCGCAAGAAAAAGCACAGCATTCCGCATCACATCCAGACCGTTGTGGCGGTTCTGGTCACCATCGTAATGCTGTTCCCCCTGTACTGGATGATCGCCACCTCCTTCAAATCTGCCGAAGAGGTGCAGCGCGTAATTCCCACCCTGTTCCCCGAAACCTTCCACCCCGAAAACTACATGACGGTTCTGCAGAAGGCCAACTTCCTGAAGTACTACGTCAACACCATCGTCATGACCGCTGGCATCCTGATCTCTCAGGTGCTTACCGGTATTCTGGCTGCTTACGGTTTTGCATGGGGCCAGTTCAAGGGCCGCAACGCCCTGTTCATGGTGGTTCTGGGCGCGCTGATGATCCCCATTCAGGTTACCTTTATTCCCATTTACATCATGTGCGCAAACTGGGGCCTGACCGATACCTTCCTGGGTCTGATTCTACCCGAAGCGGTTTCGGCATACTACATCTTTATGCTGCGCAACACCTTCATGGCGGTTGACCAAAGCTATATCGATGCGGGCCGTATCGACGGTCTGGGCCGAATCGGCGTCATCTTCCGCGTGCTGGTTCCCATGAGCAAGGCCACCATCTTCACGGTTACTCTGGTTACCTTTACCAACGGCTGGAACGCCTACTTCTGGCCCAAGATCATTGCCAAGAACGAGGTTCGCCGCGTTCTGACGGTTGGTCTGGCCCAGCTGAAAAACACCTTTGCCGGTCAGGCAGTCTCGAACTACCACGAGATTATGGCAGGCGCGGTGCTGGCGATCATTCCCGTTGTCATCCTATTTATGGTGTTCCAGAAGTACATGATGACCGGCTACTCCAAGGCCGCAATGAAGTAATTTCAAAACAATACAATAACCCCTCACTTTTCCCAAAAAAGATGCAGCCTGTAACGGGCTGCATCTTTTTTTGCTGTGCAAAAAGTCGCTGAATTTGTTTTTGTTGCCCAAAAGTAGGGCTAAAAATCCCCGTTCTAATTGACAGTATTGTGCAGTTTGTGATAGGATTTAAGCGGTGGAGTATGAAAGTTAAGGCCTTGCAGGCGAGGGGAGCAACGGCAAAGAAACGGCGGTGTCTGTGGCTTTGCGCTGCTCCTTTTTTACCATCATGTTTCGCAGAATGCTGATTTTGTGCAGGAGGAATGTACAATGGATAAAATGGAACTTTTGAAGAATACCCAGCTGTTCGTGCTGGATATGGACGGCACCTATTATCTGGGCGACATCATTCTGGAGGGTGCACGCGAGTTTCTGGATGCAGTAAAGGAAAGCGGTCGCGATTATCTGTTCTTTACCAACAATTCGTCCCGCTCGCCCGAGGATTACATCCGTAAGCTGGCCAAGATGAACACCCCCATCACCCGCGATCAGATCATGACCAGCGGCGATGTAACGGCCCGCTACCTGCTGACCCATTACGCTGATAAAACCGTGTATCTGGTGGGCACCCCGCCGCTGGTGGAAAACTTCCGCAACGCCGGCGTAAAGCTGGTGGAAGATCAGCAGCCCGACATTGTGGTGGTGGCCTTTGACACCACCCTTACCTACGAAAAGCTGTCCAACGCCTGCACCTACATCCGCAATGGCGCGCTGTTCCTTGCTACCCATTTGGATATCAACTGCCCCACCGAAACCGGCTTTATTCCGGACTGCGGTGCATTCTGTGCTGCCATTTCGCTGTCGACCGGTAAGCAGCCCAAGTATCTGGGCAAGCCCTTTACCGAAACGGTGGATATGGTGCTGGACAAGACCGGTTACCCCCGTCAGACGGTTACCTTTGTGGGCGACCGCCTGTACACCGATGTGGCTACCGGCGTAAAGAACGGTGCCCGCGGTGTTCTGGTTCTGACCGGCGAAACCCATCTGGAGGATCTGGAGCATTCCGAGGTGCAGCCCGATGTGGTATACCAGTCGCTGGGCGAGATGGGGCAGCTGCTGCGCACCCTTTGAGCCGGCAAAGCAGGGGAGAGCACAGGTATGAAATACATTGAAAAAGGCGCCCCACAGTACAAGGCCAATCTGCACAGTCATTCCACCCGCTCGGATGGTGAGCTGACCCCTGAACAGCTGATCGAGGCATACCGGGGCAAAGGGTATTCAATTCTGGCCATCACCGACCACGAAGCACCCTATACCTATAATGAATACACCACCCCGGATTTTCTGATGATCACCGGCTACGAGGCCTATGTACGGCCTGCTGCCGATTGTTCGTTTGATCGTTTTGGCGGTGAAATCCATCTGAATTTTCTGGCAAAGCACCCGGAGAACCGCACCTTTGTGGGCTACGACCCCAATTTCTGCCGGTATATGTCTCCTGAGCAGGTGCAGGCGCTGCCCATCATCAATCTTGGCCCCCGCCGCTACACCCGGCAGGCGATTCAACAGCTGATCGATGCGGCCAATGCAAGCGGTTATCTTGTCAGTTACAATCACCCCTGCTGGTCGATGCAGCCGCAGGAGGAGATCCTGTCTTACCATGGCTGTTATAGCCTGGAAGTATTTAACTACGGCTGCGAAACCATCAATGCCGCCGAACAGAACATGGCCCTGTACGACGCATTGCTGCGGCGGGGCAAATTCTGGTATTGCCACGGCGCTGATGACAATCACAACAAAGACCCCTTTGGCCATCCGCTCAGCGATTCCTTTGGCGCGTGGACCATGGTTCTGGCCCAAGAACTGACCTACCCTTCGGTGATCGAAGCGCTGGAAAACGGTCGCTTTTATGCCTCTACCGGCCCGCAGATCACCGAGCTGACCATCGAAGAGGGTGTGCTGCGGCTGCAGTGCAGCCCGGCTGTGCGGGTGGTGCTGCACATGTCGATGAAGTACTGCATCAACATTACCCATCCGCAGGGGCAGCCGATTACAGAGGCTGTAATTCCCATTCCTCAGGATGCCCCTTATGTATACCTTTCGGTTCATGCGGCAGATGGCACACAGGCCTATACCCATGCATTCCGCCGCGGCATTGATTTTGACTGAAAAAAGGAGAAAAAACCATGATGATCCAGCGCAGAGCCTTCTTAAAAGCAGTTGGTGCAGCTGCCGGCATGTCGGTGCTGGCTGCCTGCGGCGGGCAGCAGACCACCTCTTCCAGTGTGCCGGCAGCGTCCTCGACGGCTGCAGTTGACCCCACCGCCATGCAGCTTACCGTTACCTCCAATGTGGAAAAGGAGACCTTCCGCGGCGAAAAAGCCTATCAGGAATTTCTGTCCATGGCTCAGCCTGAAATGATGATTCCCGGATTGAAAGAAAACCAGATCCCGCAGGGTCTGGCCCGCTGCGAAACCACCGGTAAAATTTACATTTCGGCCTACTCGTCCATCAAGCTGGCTTCGGTGATCATGGTGCTGGACAGCGAAGGCAATTATATTGCCGAATACCATCTGAAAACCGCCGGCGGCTCCAACTTTACCGGCCATGTGGGCGGTGTGGCGGTCACCGATACGACTCTGTTTGTTTCCAATACCATGGATTCGGACGGCAGCTATACCATTGCACTGATTCCCCGCGCCGATCTGGCCGAAACCGGCAAGCAGGATGTGCGCATCGAGACCAGCGTTACCGTGCCGGTTTCACCCTCGATGCTGGGCTACAGCAACGGCATTTTGTGGGTGGGCAACTTCTACCATCCGCTGCAGGACTATGATCTGCCCCCCGAAATGAATTACACCACCCCCAATGCCAACAATGACGGCTCGGAGTATGGCTGCTACATTCTGGGCTACGATCTGTCGCAGCAGGGGGATGCCCGCCTGCAGCCGGCCGACGGCAAGAAGTATGCCATGCCGGATTACGTGTTTGCCGCCCCTTGGAAGATTCAGGGTATGCTGTACGACACCGAAGCCAAGATCGCGGTGCTCAGCCAGTCTTATGGACGCAAAAACGATGCGGCACTGCTGCGCTACAATGTTGACCTTGCGGAGGATGCCGACACCACTGTGACTCTGGCAGGGGAGACCTTGCCCTGCTTTGTGCTGGACATCAAGCGTCAGACCCATAACATCGTCACCATCCCCATGACCGAGGGCCTCGCTCTGGACGAGGACGGCAGTGTTCTGGTTCTGTACGAGTCCGGCGCCAATAAATACAGCGACGGTAAACACCGTACCGACTATATCTGGCGCGCTGTATTTGCCGATTGAGATCACTGCATAAGGAGGAAACACGCTTATGGAACTGCTGACAAAGGCAAGTTGGTCCGATGCGGTGACCCCGCGGGAAAAAGAGAACCTTCAGGTAGCCTATCAGGCTGCCTGCGAGGGCATTGTTCTTTTGAAAAATGACGGTGCACTGCCGTTTGCAGTGGGGAATGTGGCGCTTTACGGCCCCGGTGTTTCCATGACCATCAAGGGCGGCACCGGCTCGGGCGAAGTGAACGAGCGCCACAGTGTCACCATTCTGGAAGGCATGCAGAACCGCGGCTTTGCTGTTACCTCAAAGGGCTGGCTGAACCGCTTTGAAGAGCATTACAATCAGCAGTTGGCCCTTTACAAGGAAGAGCGGAAAAAGCGGATCAATATCTTCAAGCTCAACGATTTGATGAGCATGATGTTTGATAATTTCCGTTTCCCCGATGGCCCCGATGTCACCGACGAGGACGTTGCGGCAAGTGAAACCGATGCCTGCATCTACGTGCTGGCCCGTCAGGCGGGCGAGGGCGGCGACCGCAAAGCAGAAGCCGGCGATTATCTGCTGACCGAAGCGGAAGAAAAAACCATCCGCTATCTTGCCCGGAAATACGAAAAGTTTGTGCTGGCCATCAACAGCGGTTCGGCTGTGGATACCAAGGCACTGGCCGACATTCCCGGCATCAATGCGATTTTGTACATCTGCCAGCTGGGCACCGAGGGCGGCCATGCCTTTGCCGATGTGATCAGCGGCAGGGTAACCCCCAGCGGCAAGCTTAGCTCCACTTGGGCAAAACAGTATGCCGATCTGCCCTTTGCCATGGAGTACGGCGCGCTGAACGGTGATTTGCAGAACGAATATTACAAGGAAGGCATCTACGTGGGCTATCGCTACTACGACAGCTTTGGCGTCGAGCCTGCCTATCCCTTTGGCTTTGGTCTGAGCTATACCGATTTTGCTGTTGCAGGCGGCGAAGCAACGGCCGAAGGCACAAAGATCACCCTGAAGTGCACCGTAACCAATACCGGCAGCGTGTATTCCGGCAAGGAAGTGGCACAGCTGTATGTTTCTTCCCCCAACGGTGCGCTGCACAAGGAATACCAGGCCCTTGCAGCCTTTGCCAAAACCGGGCTGCTTGCCCCCGGCCAGAGCGAACAGCTGACCCTCAGCTTTGATCTTGCCGATCTTGCCAGTTACCGCGAGGCCGACGGCTGCTATGTGCTGGAAAAAGGCGACTATCTGCTGCGTCTGGGCAACTCCTCCCGCAATACCGCGGTGGCTGCTGTTGTGGAGTTGACCGGCGAAGCGGTGGTTTCGCAGCACGAGCATATCTGCCCGGTACAGGCCCCGGTACAAGAGCTGCAAAGCACGCCCTATAACTTCGAAGCGGCAGAGGTTCAGCGTATTATCGTTGATTCTTCTGCTGTAAAGACGGTTTGCTATACATATGAAACGCCCGAGATCTGTGCCGATGCCCGGGTGCAGGCCTTTGTAAACGGCTTGTCGGGGCAGGAAATGGCCGACATTGTGGTGGGCTCCGGTATGTTTGGCGGCGCACCCCGGTTCAATCTGCCCGGCAGCGTGGGCAACACCACCAGCAAATTCTGGGACAAGGGCCTTGTAAACGTTACCATGTGCGACGGCCCTGCCGGCCTGCGCATCCAGAAGCGTTCCACCGTGGATAAAAAGGGTAAGGTCAAGCCGGTGGATGCGGTGCTGTCCATCTACGATGCCTTCCCCGGTTTTGTAAAGAAGATGATGAACGGTGACCCCGAAAAGCACCCGGTCATTTATCAGTACACCACCGCCTTCCCGGTTTCCCATGCGCTGGCACAAAGCTGGAATACCCAGCTGATGCAGCAGGTGGGCAGTGCGATTTACAAGGAAATGAAGGAATACGGCTGCACCTTCTGGCTGGCCCCGGCCATCAACATCCACCGCAACCCGCTGTGCGGCCGCAACTTCGAGTATTATTCCGAAGATCCGTTCCTCACCGGTGCCATGGCCGCCGGCGTCACCTGCGGCGTACAGCAGGAAGAAGGTTATTATGTAACCGTAAAGCACTTTGCCTGCAACAATCAGGAGGATAACCGCAACTTTGTGTCCAGCAATCTGTCCGAGCGCGCCCTGCGCGAAATTTATCTGCGCGGCTTCGAGCGCTGCGTGCGGCAGGGCAGGGCAAAGGCGATTATGACCAGCTACAACAAGGTCAACGGCGTTTATTCGCCCAACAGCTACGACCTGTGCACCAAGGTGCTGCGCAACGAATGGGGCTTTGACGGTGTGGTAATGACCGACTGGTTCTCCACTAACAAGGGGCAGGCCGACAATGCACTGGCCATGAAGGCCGGCAACGACCTGATCATGCCAGGCACCGGCGCCAACAAAAAGGAGATTCTGGCTGGTCTGAAGGACGGCCGGGTCACCAAGCAGGATCTGCGCCGTTGCTGTGCCAATGTGGTCAACGCCATTTTCAACAGCGCCCTGCAGAAGGAATACGTGGACAAAAAGTAAGTAAAATGCAAAATGCCGGCGGCAAGCAGATGCTTGCCGCCGACTGCTTTACAGAAAAAATGAAAATCCGATTTATGGGATGAAGTGTATCGTATAATGAAGCCGGTAAAGGAAATTGGAAACGAGGTGAATGCAATGAGCGCAGACTACGGCTACTTTGGCAAAGGTTCGACCGGTTACGCCCACTATATGACCGCACCTAAGCGCAATTTTGGTTCTGGTGGTGGCGGCGGCAGCCCCGGCTGTATGCCCGGCTGCTTGAGCATGGCAGCAGTGATGGTTCTGGGTGTAGCGGCAATCGTTGCCCTGCTTGTGTAATGATCTTAGCGTAAAAACAGAAGTAGTTCCGATTCATTCAGGAACTACTCC
>JAFULE010000062.1 GCA_017483235.1 Faecalibacterium sp.
AAGTACTACCAGCTGTACACCGGCAATCTGGAATAAATTCCGGCATGAAAAAAGGCGGCTTTTCCCACAGAGGAAAGGCCGCCTTTTTGCTGAAAAAGCAATGTGATATGATAAAAATAAGATATAGGTAATGTAACAAAACCGCTCTGCCGGGGATATATGGATAGAGAACCCGGCCGAAAGGGGGGATACCCGTGCCGGATAAAAATAACAGCGAGATCGAGCAGGCCTACCGTGCCCACGCCGGCACGGTGTATAAGTTTCTGTTGGCGCAATGCCGCGACCCGCAGTTGGCCGAAGAACTTACGCAGGAAACCTTTTATCAGGCGGTGCAAAGCATTCACCAGTACGACGGCAGCTGCAAGCTGTCGGTGTGGCTGTGCCAGATCGCAAAGCATCTGTGGTATCACCATCTGCGCCGCTGCGGTAAGGAAACACCAACGGCCGAGCCATGGCTGGCTGCTGCCGAATTGCCGGTGCAGCCCTCGCCCGAGCAGCAATTTTCTGCCCGGCAACAGCATCTGCAGCTGCTGCGCAGCATTCAGGTGCTGCCGCCGCCCGCCCGCGAGGTGGTGTACCTTCGGGTGTTTGGTGAACTGAGCTTTGCCGAAATTGCCGATGTGATGGGCAAAACCGAAACATGGGCCCGGGTGACCTTTTACCGAAGCAAAGAAAAATTAAAACAGACAAGGGGAGGGGAGAACGCATGAAACCGGTTTTGAATTGTGAGATCGTGCACGATCTGCTGCCGCTGTATCTCGATCAGCTGACAGCACCCGGCACCACTGCGGCCGTAGAAGAGCATCTGGCGGGGTGTGCGCGCTGCCGCGCCGCCAAAGCGGCCATGGCCGAAGTGGAAGATACGCCCGCTGTGCAGGAAAATCAGAAAGAGGTGGATTATCTGAAGCAGGTGCGCCGCCGCGGCCGCAGCCGTGTGCTGCTGGCGGTGGTGTGCACGGTACTGGTGCTGGTCGGTGTGCTGGGGGCAAAGCTGTTCTGGATCGGGCAGGAGGCTGACCGGGAAGGGCTGAGCTGGTCTGTGCAGGACAACGGCAATACCCTGCAGCTGCATCTTTTTACCAAATGGGAGGAATATGCCTACCGTGATTGGCAGGTGACCGAAGTGGAAGATGGTGTTGTGCATGTTACGGCACGGCGGGTGAATGCTTCGCCCTTATGCAGCAGTCGGGACAGCTTTTTTCACATCAACCGGGACGGCCTGAAAAAGGTTTACCTGTTTGGCCAGCTGCTGTGGCAGAATGACGTTACCATCAAAAGCGGTACACTGCGGTTGTGTGAATTGCAGACCCCTTATACGGGCAATGCCCCGGCATTGGGGGCGATCGCCAGCGAATTGGGCATTGAGGCCCTGTGCGGCCCCTTTACGATGGAACTGCAAACCGCTGCCGAGCCGTATGGCTGGACGCTGCATTTCAGTGAGCCGATGGGAGATGTGGAAGGCTCGAAGCTGAATTCCAAAATGATGGATCACGCATTGCTGATGCTGGCTTTGGTGGAAAATCTGGGGCAGGTAAGCTGGACCTGGGCAGACGAAGCCGGTGAGATGCATCAGCAGACCGTGACATGGGATGCGGTGAAAAAGATAAAGCTGAAAACCACTGTCAGCAGCGGCACCGCTGTCTGTGAGCTCGATTTTGCGGAACTCAAGGATTTTTATACCGATCCATACAAAATGGAGCTGCTGCGCAGCTATGGCACTGCGCTGGTGGAATACGGAACCGAACGGAATGGTGAAGTGTGGGTGAATGGCCAGCCCAATCTGGAGACAACGCAGAATAAACCCGGATAAAAAACGAACCCCGCTGCAGCAATGCTGCAGCGGGGTTTTTGCTTTTTTACTGCTCGGCGCCTTCGGGGTGGTACTGGGCGCAGGTGCACTTTTTCCACTTTTTGCCGCTGCCGCAGGGGCAGGGGTCGTTGCGGCCGATCTTGACCACACGCACCGGGTTGCCCTTGGGGGCGCCGCCCTTCACGCCGGGGGCGCCGTTGCCGGGCACAAAACCTTCACCGGTAGGTTTGGCCACCTGCTCCCGTTTGGGGGCCTGGCCGGCCTGCCGGATCTCGATGTTCAGCAGCATTTTTACGGTGTTCTCGCGGATGGAATCGATCATCTGGTCAAACATATCAAAGCCCTCGATGCGGTATTCCACCACCGGGTCTTTCTGGCCGTAGCCGCGCAGGCTGATGCCCTGCCGCAACTGGTCCATGTTGTCGATGTGCTCCATCCACAGCTTATCCACGTTGCGCAGCAGGCAGATGCGCTCCAGCTCGCGCATGGTGGGGGCGCCGTAGCGCACCTCTTTGCCCTGCAGCAGCTGAATGCCGCGCTCGTACAGCATATTCTCCACGCCATCGCGGGTCAGGCCGGATTTTTCGGCGTCATTGTAGCGGAAGTCGCCGTCGGTGGTCAGCCAGCCCTTATAGTGGCGGCGCAGGGCGCTGAAGTCCCACTGGGCGGTGTCGTCGCCAGACAGGAACTGCTCGCAGCTGCCATGCAGGTTGTCGCGCAGCATCTGGTGCATATATTCCTGCAGATCCTCGCCGTCCAGCACCTTGCGGCGCTGCCCATAGATGATCTCGCGCTGCTGGTTCATCACGTCGTCATACTTCAGCACGTTTTTGCGGATCTCGAAGTTGCGGCTTTCCAGCTTTTTCTGGGCATTTTCGATGGTGGAGGTGATCATCTTGTTTTCGATGGGCATATCCTCTTCGATGCCAAGGCTGGTCATCAGGCCCTGCACCCGGTCGCCGCCGAACAAGCGCATCAGGTCGTCTTCCAGGCTCAGGTAGAAGCGGCTCATGCCGGGGTCACCCTGTCGGCCGGCACGGCCGCGCAGCTGGTTGTCGATGCGGCGGCTTTCGTGCCGCTCGGTGCCAATGATGAACAGGCCGCCCGCGGCGCGCACCTCGTCGGCTTCCACCGCGATCTGCTTTTTGAACTGGCCAAGCAGCGCAACAAAGCGGGCACGCACCGCCAGAATGTTGGAGTCGTCGGTTTCGCTGTGGCCGTCGGCCTCAGCCATCAGGGCGTCTACCTGCTGGGGCAGGGCGTCCTTAGGGTTTTCGGGGCAGAGCAGATTTTCCACAAAATGCTCTTTGCGCAGCTGGGCTTTGGCCATAAACTCGGCGTTGCCGCCCAGCAGAATGTCGGTACCACGGCCGGCCATGTTGGTGGCAATGGTAATGGCGCCCTTTTTGCCGGCCTGTGCTACAATCTCGGCTTCGCGTTCGTGGTGCTTGGCATTCAGCACATTGAAATCGCGGGTGTAGCGCTGCAGCATTTTGGCCAGAATTTCGCTCTTTTCCACACTGGTGGTACCCACCAGCACCGGCTGGCCGTTCTGGTGGCATTCCAGCACCTGCTGAATGATGGCGTGGTATTTGCCGTTCACGGTTTTGTACACTGCGTCGGGCAGATCCTTGCGGATGTTGGGCTTGTTGGTGGGAATGGTAACGATATTCAAACCGTAAATTTCGGTAAACTCAGCCGCCTCGGTGCGGGCGGTACCGGTCATGCCCGAAAGCTTTTCGTACATGCGGAAGTAGTTCTGGAAGGTGATGGTGGCAAGGGTCTTGCTTTCGGCGGCAATTTTGACCCCTTCCTTGGCTTCGATGGCCTGATGCAGACCCTCGTTGTAGCGGCGGCCGATCATCAAACGGCCGGTGAACTCGTCCACGATCACCACTTCGCCGTCCCGCACCACATAGTCGATGTCCCGCTTCATCACACCGTGGGCCTTGATGGCCTGATCAATGTGGTGGGCAAGGCTCATGTTGGCGCTGTCAAACAGGTTGTCTACCTTGAAGTAAGCTTCCGCCTTGGCAATGCCGCTGGCGGTCAGGGTGCAGCTGCGGTGCTTTTCGTCCACAATGTAGTCGCCATCGGCCTGCTCGTCGGCCAGCACCTTGTTTTCCAGCTCGACCACCACGCTTTTGCGCAGGGTGCGGGCGAATCGGTCGGCCAGAGTATACAGGCTGGAAGAATCCTCGCCCTTGCCGCTGATGATCAGCGGGGTACGGGCTTCGTCAATCAGAATCGAGTCTACCTCGTCCACAATGGCATAGGCGTGGCCGCGCTGCACCATGTTGGTTTTGTAGGTCACCATGTTGTCGCGCAGGTAGTCAAAGCCGAACTCGTTGTTGGTGCCGTAGGTCACGTCGGCGTTGTAGGCGGCGCGGCGCTCGTCACCGGCCATGCCCTGATGGATCAGGCCCACGCTCAGGCCCAGCCAACGGTACAGCTTGCCCATCCATTCGCTCTGGAACTTGGCCAGATAGTCGTTTACGGTCACCACATGCACGCCTTTTCCGGTCAGTGCATTCAGATACACCGGCAAGGTAGCCACCAGAGTTTTGCCTTCACCGGTCTGCATCTCGGCAATGCAGGCGCGGTGCAGCGCAATGCCGCCCTTGATCTGCACCTCAAAGTGCTTCATGCCCAGCACACGCCAGCTGGCCTCGCGGCACACGGCAAAGGCGTCGGGCAGAATATCATCCAGCGTTTCACCGCCGGCCAACCGGGCCTTCAGGGCGTCGGTCTGGGCCTTCAGCTCATCGTCGGGCATGGGCTGATATTTGGCTTCCAGCTCCAGTACCTTTCTGGCAATGGGGTTGATCTTTTTCAGTTCCCGGTCGGAAAAGGTTCCGAACAGCATTTCTGCAAGGGACATTTTGTTTCCACCTCGTAAAATTGTGATTCTCTATCGCAAAAAAGTAAAATCTGTTGTACAATGGGGTTGGGCATACAAACCCAGTTTCCATACTCTATTATGATACTACACCCGGCCGAAGCCTGTCAAACCTTGCAGCGGCCGGCAGGGTAAACTTTTTGTGAATTTGCCGTGTTTTTCCGCCGCACAGCGGCCGGATGCGCTATACTGACAGTGACAAAACAAAAAAGGGGAAGTTATGATGCAGTTTATCATTCCGCTGCTGATGCTGGTGCTGGGGGCGCTGGGGCTGTACTATGCCTTGCGCGATCTGGTGTACACCGCAAGGTGCAGCACCCGTGCGGACGGGGTATATCTGGAAAACAAGACCTACGGCAGCCGGGGCGGGGGCGAGGTGTCGCCGGTGTTCCACTACCGCCACGGCGGCAAAGAATACAAGCAGGCCACCTTTCAGACCTTTACGGCAAAAAAAGCTGCCGAAAACCTGATCCCCGGGCAGGTGTACGATATCTGGCTGGATGAAGCACATCCCCAGCGGTTTGTGGTGCAGCGTGGCTTGCAGTTGGAAACCGCCCTGTTTTTTGCCATGGGCATTGTGGTGCTGGTGTTCGGCGTGGTGCTGTTGTTATAAACAAAAAAGCAAAGCGGCCCTGTCTTCTCGTAAGGGAAGACAGGGCCGCTTTTTTTACAAAAGAGCGGGAATCTCACTTAATCGGTCCACCACCGGGCAGCCGGCGGTTTCCAGTTTACGGCGGCTGTGGTGGCCGCCGGTGTACAGAATGCAGCGGGCGCCCATGGCGGCGGCAACTTCGGCGTCGTGCAAGGTGTCGCCAATCATCACGGCAGTGGCAGGGTCAAGGCCGCTGCGGGCCATCCAGTCTTTGCCGGCCTGCACCTTGCTTTTGCCGAAAATGTCGCCAAGGCCGATCAGCTCCTCAAAATAGCCATGCAGCCCCCGGGCACTTACCTGCTGCACAAGGGTGTCGCGCCGGGTGGCCGAAAGGATCACCTGCCGTACCCCGCGGCCCTGAATGGTTTGCAGGGTGCTGACCGCATCGGCCATGGGGCCGCAGGCCGCTGAGCCGGGGTTGTAACGGGCCATAAACACTTCGGCCAGCAGGGGGTAGGGGTGGCGGGCAAAATCGAAACCGGCCTTTTTGTAGTATTCCTCGATGGGAAAGTCGAACAGCTCCAGATACGCGGCGGTTTCATAGCGCTGCGGATAGCCGAATTTTTCCAGAAGGTAGTTCAGGCAATCCAGCGTAAAGGCCCGGTCATCCAGAAGGGTGCCGTTCCAGTCCCACAAAATCACCGATGTGTTTGCCATGTAAAGGCCTCCGTTGTCAGGTTTCGATAAATAAAGCGTGCAGGCGTGGGTTGGTTTCGATCAGCCGCACCAATCCAACGCCCAGAATGCAGCAGCTGATGATCTCGCCAATGCCTACATTCAGCATATTCAGCGTCAGAACCGGCCAGCTCAGAGCTCCTTCGGTGAAAAAGAAAGAGAGTTCAAGGCCGATGATCACTGCATTGCAGACGACCGGCGGCAAGGCGGCAGGCAGTGTCAGCCCGAACACGCGAAGCTTCCGCAGTGCATAGGTGAACAGACAGCCCAGAAGGGTAGCCAGTGTACCAAACACGATGTCCAATGCCACAGTGGTGCCCAATGCTACGCCCAGCAGATTGGCCAGAAAGCACCCCAGCGTGACCCCCCAGATGTACCCCGGCCCAAACACCGGCAACAAGGTGAGCATTTCGGCCAGGCGCACATTCAAAAGGCCATACGAGATAGGCTGCAGAATCAGGCAAAGCGCAGCGTAAACAGCAGCAATCAGGGCGCAGCGAACAAGCTTTTTGGTTTTCATAAAATGATACTCCGGCGGTAAGATTTTGACCACCCCGGCACCGCCAGTTCCGGGTGGTGTGTACCTTTACCGCAGGCGGCAAAGGCGAGCCTAAAATCCTAAGTTGCTCTTTTGTGTCAGCAGTATACCAAAAAAACGCCCCCGCCGCAAGGGCAGGGGCATTGCAAGATCAATTACTCCCGTGGTTTGGCCAGATAGCCAATGGCCAGTGCATCGGGGCCGGTGTTGCAGGCAATGATGCTGCCCAGCTTGAACACCAGCTTGGGCTCGCGGCCCAGCTCTTTGCGCAGCAAAGGCACCAGATCGTTGACCCGGCGGTCGCCGGTGTAGCCCACCAGATAATCGAATTCGCCAAGTCCTTCGGTGCGTTTTTTCAGCAGCGACACCATAGCGGGCACCACCTTGTCGTCACCGCGCACCTTGTTGGCCACGCTGGTTTTGCCGTCGATCAGAGTGATGATGGGGCGAATGCCCATCAGCTCGCCCGCCACAGCGGCTGCGGCCGAAATACGGCCGCTTTTTTTCATCTGCTTCAGGCTGTAGGCGCCCAGAATGATCTCGGCGCGGTTCATGGCATCCTCGAATTCGGCAATCAAGGGCGTCAGCTCGCCGCCATTGCGGATCTTGCGGGCCAGCTCGCACAGATACCAGCCGTACATCATCGAGTAGGTGTGCGGGTCCAGCAGGTGAATTTTCATGTGATGCTCGGGGCGTTCTTCCCGCAGCATGTCCATGGCCATCAGAGCGTTGTTGTAGGTGCTGCTTCCGTTGCGGTTGATGGGCACATGTACCACGTCGGTGTAGCCTTTATCCACATATTCGCAGTATTTTTCGCAGAACTGCAGCGGAGTGATGGCCGCGGTAGAGGGTACCCCCTCGGCCTGACGAAGCAGTTTGTAGAATTCGTCGGGGGTAAAACTTTCCCGGTCCAGATAGTCCACCCCGTCCAGCAGGATGGGGAAGCACAAAATATCGATGCCGTACTGTTCTGCCAGATCCTGCGGGATGTCGCAGGAGGAATCGGTCAGAATTGCAATTTTTTTCATAGCTGTGTTGCCTCGTTCCAGTCGTAATCACGCAGATTGCCGTGATCCAGCAGGGTCGGAAAATCCCACTGCCGCAATACTTCATACACACCAACGGCCACCGAGTTGGACAGGTTCAGGCTGCGGCAGCCTTCCCGCATGGGCAGGCGAATGCAGTGGTCGGGGTGTTCGTGCAATAGCCATTCGGGCAGGCCGGCGTCCTCGCGGCCAAACACAATGTAGGCGCCGTCGGGGTAGGTTACATCGGTATGGCGATGCAGCGCCTTGGTGGTGAAAAAGAAATAGGGGCCGCTGTTCTGCTCCAGAAACTGCTGAATGCTGTCGTAATAGGTAATGTCCAGATAATGCCAATAGTCAAGCCCGGCGTGCTTCAGCTTTTTGTCGTCGATGGCAAAGCCCATGGGGCCCACCAGATGCAGCCGACAGCCGGTGCAGGCACAGGTGCGGGCCACGTTGCCGGTGTTCTGGGGGATGCGCGGCTCAACCAGTACGATATTCAGTGTGGGTTGATGGTTCATGGTAAAATCGTCCGTTTCGCAAAAATTACAGTTCAGCGCGGGGCACAAGGCGGCCCAGCAGCGGCTCAAACCACAGCCCAAGCCGTTCGTCGGCATCGGTGGGAGTGGCCTGCATGGCGGCGGATACAAACCCGGCGGCAAGGTCGGCCGCGGCCGAAAGGGCGTTGCCCGGCAGCACTGCGCCGATCCGCACCGCAGCAAACAGATCGCCGGTGCCGTGGAAGGGGCGGGCCAGCCGCAGGGTTTTGTAAACAAAGGCTTCGCTGCCGGCAGCGGCACAGGCCAGCTGATGGCCCATGGGCAGTCCGGTTACCAGTGCGGTGGGGGCAAGGGTGATCAGCGCCTCGGCAAGGGCGGCAGCGTCGGCCTCGGCAAGCGGGGCGGCGGTGTCGGGCATGGGGCGCTGCAGCAATAGGCAGGCTTCGGTCTGATTGGGTAAAATCAGGTCGGCCTTTTGGCACAGGGCGCGCATGGCATCGGCCATTTCGGGGGTGATATTGGAGTAGGCGCGGCCGTTGTCGCCCATTACCGGGTCGGTCACCTTCAAGGCGGTGGGCCACAGTGCAAAGGCACGCAAAGCAAGCTGTGCCTGCGCGGGAGTGGCCAGATACCCGGTAAACACACAGTCAAACTGCAGCCCCAAAGCAGCAAAGTGCTCCAGCGCGGCGGCAGCAAAGTCGGTGCCGTCCAGCCGGGCGGGGGTACCAAGCCCGCCGGTGTGGGTCGAAAGCAGTACGGTGGGCAGCATAACCGGCTGGCAGCCCATGGCGGCCAGAACCGGCTGAATGATCGAAGTGCTGCATCGGCCCTCGGCCGCAGCCGAATGCAGACACAACACCCGTTTGGGGGCGATAGAATGGGGCAAACAGACCCCTCCTTAACCGGCAGATAATTTTACACTCATTCTACCATAAAAACACAGACAAAAAAAGATACATAAAGCCGACGTTGTGGGGAAATGCTGTTACCGTCAGCCCAACGAACGATATAAAAAGGAGAGAATAACAAGGATGAAACAGAAAAAGATGAGTTCCGGCATGATGACAGGCCTTGCCGCCGGCGCCGCCATGGGGGCGGCTGGTATGTATCTGGCCAGTCAGAACAAGCGGCAGGTAAAGCGTACCGCCAAAAAGCTGGCCAAAGGGGCCGAACAGGCGGTGGTCACATTGGACAAGGTCGTCACCAATATGTCCTCAAAAATGTAATGCTGCACTGCCAAAACAGGCCGCGGCCCGGTTGGGGCAGCGGCCTGTTTTTTAATGCAGATTTTCGTATTTTGCTTTGGTGGCGGCACCACCGCGCAGGTGTCGTTCGGCCTTGTTCTGGGCCAGCACAGTCTGAACCTGCTGCCACAGCGCTTTGTTCTGTCGGCGCAGCCGTACAGCCACGTCTTTGTGTACGGTAGATTTCGAAATGCCAAACACGGCAGCAGCCTGCCGCACCGTGGCACCGCGCTCGGTAATGTATTCGCCCAGCAAAATAGCCCGCTGTTCGGGGTCACCTTTCATGCCCATTCCTCCCTGTGGGGCACAGGGCCCCTTGCGTTGCTACACCCTATGCAAAAATAAACCGCAGTATGTGAAAGGTGGGCGAAAAAACGCCGCAAGCTACAAGGATGCAGTGCGAGGGCATACCTTGTGGCGGCGTACAAAAAGCGGTGTTTGGGTTGACAAAATGGGCGGGTAAACGGTATTATCAAAAGTACAGGCAAGCTGATGTTAAACGCAGAAATTTGCCTGATTGCAGCTGCTTTTTACAGGTAAAAAACGAACCGCGAAGGCGGTTCGGGGAGGTATTGATTTATGACAGACAACATTCTGAAATCCTTTGATCTGAGCGGTAAAGTGGCTCTGGTTACCGGTGCTTCCTACGGCATTGGTTTTTCCATTGCATCGGCCTACGCAAAGGCCGGCGCAACCATCGTGTTCAACGTCATCAAGCAGGAACTGGTGGACAAGGGTCTGGCCGCCTATACCGAGCTGGGCATCAAAGCCCACGGCTATGTGTGCGATGTAACCGACGAAGCCGCTGTGAATGCCATGGTGGCCCGCATTGAAGAAGAGGTTGGTGTGATCGACATTCTGGTCAACAATGCTGGCATCATCAAGCGTATCCCCATGTGTGATATGACCGCAGAGCAGTTCCGTCAGGTGATCGACGTTGACCTGAACGCCCCCTTCATCGTGTCTAAGGCGGTAATTCCTTCCATGATCAAAAAGGGCCATGGCAAGATCATCAACATCTGCTCGATGATGAGCGAGCTGGGCCGCGAGACCGTTTCGGCCTATGCGGCAGCCAAGGGCGGTCTGAAGATGCTGACCCGCAACATCTGTTCGGAATACGGCGAGGCCAACATTCAGTGCAACGGCATCGGCCCCGGCTATATTGCCACCCCGCAGACTGCCCCCCTGCGTGAGCGTCAGGCCGACGGCAGCCGCCATCCCTTCGATCAGTTCATTGTTTCCAAAACCCCTGCCGCCCGCTGGGGCGAGCCCGAGGACCTGCAGGGCCCGGCCATTTTCCTGGCCAGCGATGCATCCAACTTTGTTAACGGCCACATCCTGTATGTGGACGGCGGCATTCTGGCCTACATCGGCAAGCAGCCGTAATAGCGGGGCCGGGAACTGAGATACCCCGTCGTGACATAAGTCTTTTTAGCGCAGCAAAGCGCCCTCCCAGGCGGGAGGGCGCTTTTTCTTTGCTATGGCGGGGTGGTACAGTCGGCCGCATTGTGATACAATAAAATCGATTATTTTGAGCGAAAGGGGAAGCTGCCATGATTTATACTGTCACCCTTAACCCGGCCATCGACTATGTGATGCAGCTGGGCGATACGCTGCAGCCCGGTGCCGTCAACCGTGCCGGACATACGGCGTACCAGTTCGGCGGCAAGGGCATCAATGTGTCCACTGTGCTGGCCCGGCTTGGGGTGCCCAGTGTGGCACTGGGTTTTGCAGCCGGGGCCACCGGTGAGTGGCTGGCGCAGGGCCTTGCCCAGCAGGGGCTGAATGCCGATCTGATCCGCTTGCCCGAAGGCATGACCCGTATCAATGTCAAGCTGCGGGCCGGGCCGCAAGGCGAAGAAACCGAGTTGAACGCCATGGGGCCGCTGATCAGCGCCGATGCATTTGCCCGGCTGCAGGCAAAGCTGGAAGCGCTGCAGCCGCAGGACATTCTGGTGCTGTCGGGCAGCATTCCGATGGGGGTGCCCCGTGATATCTACCTGCGGTTGGCGCAGCCGCTGGCAACCCGTGGCGTGCGGGTGGTGGTGGACACAGCCGGTTCAGCACTGTGGCAGACCTTGCCCTGCAAGCCCTATCTGGTCAAGCCCAACCACCATGAATTGGGCGAGTTGTTTGGCCGCGATCTGCGCACCGAGGCGGAAATTGTGGAGCGTGCCGGCATTCTGCAGCGGCAGGGGGCGCGCAATGTGCTGGTCAGTATGGCGGGCAACGGTGCCCTTCTTCTGGACGAAACCGGTGCCGTACACCGGGTGGGGGCGCCCAGAGGCACAGTGATAAACAGTGTGGGTGCAGGTGACAGCATGGTGGCCGGTTTTCTGGCTGGGATCGCTTGCGGCAAAGACTATGCAGACGCACTGCGGTTGGGCATTGCCTGCGGCAGTGCCACGGCCTTCAGTCTGGGGCTGGCCGAAGCGCAGCAGATCGAGCAGATTCTTACCACTGATTTTTAAAGGAGAGGTATATGAGCAAACTGGAAGCAATCTTTTTTGATATGGACGGTACCCTGCTGCCCATGGATGAGGATTTGTTCCTCAAAGCCTATATGGGCGAAC
>JAFULE010000063.1 GCA_017483235.1 Faecalibacterium sp.
CGTGCGGAAGGGGCGGGGCCGGGCACCATCGGTGAACCAGGCGTTGTTTTCGATGTAGATGTGGCAGGCCGCGCCGGTGGCGTCGGTGCCGGTGAGCATATAACGGGCCGACATGTGGCGCACCTCGTTCTGGTTGGTCACCTGAGTGTCCACACCGCAGGGCTCCACAATGCCGTGGAACAGGGGGCAGTCCACCTTGCCTTTGAAGGGGATCATTTTGACCATGCCGATCTCGCTGTGCAGCTCGACGGTGGCGGCGGGGTCGGTTTCGACCAGAATTTCCAGCATGGGGTCTTTTTTGTGGTTCATCATCATGCTCCTGTTCTCAGTTGTTGTTGGGGTCGGCCATAAATTTCAGCAGGTCATCCCTCTTGGAATCCAGATATTGGCCCCACAGCTTATCGTCCACAAAGGGGTTGGGGCCATCGGGATTTTCCAGCTGCTTGGCATGGCGGCCCAGAGTATCGTTGTTGATGCAGTGGTTGCCCAGGAAAATTTCCACCTTCTGGTCGCGCACCTTGGCCAGCGAGGCCAAATAGGTGTGGCGCATGGCAAACTCGGTATCGCCCACTTCGGTCAGATGAGCCTTGGACAGGGTGTTGAAGCCAAAGCCGCCGTGATAGCCGATCCGCTTCACCCCTTCGGGGCCGTCCACCTCGCCAAAGAAGGCGATGCAGCCTTCGGTATGGCCGGGCACATCGTAGAAGGTCAGGGTCAGGTTGCCAAAGGTGATCACCTCGCCGTCGGCGATCTCGTGGTCGGGTACAAAGATGTCATCGTTCAGGTCGGTGGATTCGTGCACCAGGGCCAACTCGGGCTGCTGGCGGAACATCTTGGCGTCCCGCGCACCGATGTACAGCTTGGAACCGTACATCTTTTTGAAGAAGTTGGCGCCGCCGATGTGGTCCACATGGCCATGGCTGTGCACGATCCATTTGACGTTTGCGGGGTTAAAGCCGGCTTCCCAGATAGCCTGCACCAGCATGGCGGTGCAGCCGCAGTTGCCGCTGTCGATCATCAGCAGGCCGTCGCCGGTGTCGATCAGGTGCACGCACACCCAGCTGTCGCCCACGTACCAGATGGGGCCGTACAGATTGAAGGGGTGAACATAGCGGTCGGTCTGGTTGACCCAGATACGGGCCATGGGGGCATTCTGCACTTTTTGTTTGCGGGCCACAAAAGCCTCGTAATCGCTTCGCATCGACATAGTTTTTCTCCTTTTTATCGGTGCCAGCGCAGCACACCGCCCTGCCAGGTCATGCAAAGGGTGGCCACATCGGCAATGGTTTGGGTGGGGTCGCCGTCAAAAACGGCAAGGTCGGCGCAAAGGCCGGGGCGGATGCTGCCGGTCTGGTTTTCCAGATGCAGGGCTCTGGCGGCACCTGCGGTGGCGCAGTGCAGCGCTTCGGCCGGGGTCATGTCGTATTCCACATAAATGCCCAGCTCGGTCCACAGGCTGTCGCCCAGGGTGACCATCTCGTTGGGGCCGGCGTCGGTGCCAGCCAACACCGGAATGCCGTACTGCCGGCAGCGCTGCAGCGCCTGCTTTTTCTTTTCCAGATCGCCGGGGTTGGCCTTGGCCCGCATGTACTGGTAGCGGGGGTCCTCGGTATGCAGAATGCGGTACCGGGTCACAATGGTGGGGCAGTACCAGCAGCCCTGCCCGGCCATCAGCTGTGCAGTGGCATCGTCCATGGGCACATGGTCGATGATGCGCACCCCGGCGCGGGCGGCCCGCTGGGCGCCCTCCAGCCCGGTGGCGTGGGCACGGGTAAAGGCGCCCACTTGTTTGGCGTAGTCGGCACACACCTTCATCTGGCCTTCGGTCAGCTGAGAAGCATTGGGGATGGACCCTTTGGTACCCATGCCGCCGGTGGCAAACAGCTTGACCAGATCGGCGCCCTCGCGCAGCTGCACCCGGGCAGCGGTCAGGGCGGTAAGCTCGTCGTCACACTGGTGGTTGATGGGCCAGCCGTGGCCGCCGGTGATGGAGATGCCGCGGCCGCAGGCAACAATGCGGCAGCCGGGGATGACCCCGTCGCGAATCAGATTGCGCACCAGAATATCCACATTGCCGCCCACCCCGCAGTTGCACAGGGTGGTGATTCCGTAGCGCCACACCTGCTGGACCTGTGCGGCAATTTTTGCACCGGTGCGGGCACAGTCGGCCGGGCTTTCGGCCGGGGCCATGCCAAAGGCACCCAGATGCACATGGCCGTCGATCAGGCCGGGGGTCAGGGTTTTGCCGGTGCAGTCGATCACCTCGTCTGCCTCAGGCAGCGGCTGGCCGATAGGAATCAGGGCCAGAATGCTGCTTTGGTCAAACAGCAGATGCTGCCGTCCGGGCAGGCAGCGCTCGCCATCAAAAATATTCAGGTTGGTCAGCAGGGTTTTCACAGGTATTCCCCCTTTATCAAACATCCTTGCGCTTTTTCAGCAGCACGGCGTCCAGCAGGCCGTCGCCGGTATCGATCAGGTGCCCACACACCCAGCTGTCGCCCACATATCAGATGGGACCATACAGGTTGAAGGGGTGCACATAGCGGTCTGTCTGGTTGACCCAGATGCGGGCCACAAAGGCCTCGTAATCACTTCGCATCGACATAGCATGCTCTCCTTTTATTGGTGCTGTTCTTCCGATAAAGCAGCAGGCCGGTGCCGAACCCGGCGCCGGCCTGCTGATGCAAGTTATGGACTTGGAAAAAGGAAAATTACTTCTTGCCGCGGATCTTGTTCAGGCCCATGCTGATGACCGGCCAGAAAATGCAGCCGATGGCAATCACCATAAGAACACCCGAAATGGGGCGGGTAAAGAAGCTGGTCCAGGTGCCGCTGTACTGGAAGGCTTTGAGCATGTTCTTTTCCAGAATGGGGCCCAGAATGAACGCCAGAATCAGCGGGCTGGTGGGCAGGCCGCCCCAGCTCATCAGAATGCCGACAAAGCAGAACACCATCATCATGCCAACCTTGTACAGGTTGCCGCTGTCGACATAAGCGCTGGCCAGCGAGATGATCAGCAGGGCGGGGTACATAAAGTGCGAAGGAACCTTGAGGATGTAGGGGAACCAGCGCTTGCCGAAGGCCTGCATCACCAGAACCACACAGGCAACCACCGCAACGGTGATGAACATCAGGTAAACGACATCGCCGCTGTTTTGGAAGACCATGGGGCCCATTTCCAGGCCATGGATGGTCAGCGCACC
>JAFULE010000008.1 GCA_017483235.1 Faecalibacterium sp.
ATATTCATTACTACAACAACGATCGTATTTCTCTTAAATTAAAAGGAATGAGCCCGGTACAGTACCGAACTCATTCCATGTCATCTTAATATTATACTTTGTCTAAACTTTTGGGATCACTTCAGGATGGGGCGGTTGTTTGTTTAGGGATTGTCAAAAAATCGGTCGGCTTTCGTCAAATACCGGGCCAAAGGCGCCCATGGCGCTGACCGGCTCGCCGCTGCCGCGCAGGTGGGCGGTGTCGCCCATCATCTGGCAGCGAAAGGCCGCAATGCCGGGGGTTTGCTCTTCGGTGTTCAGCACGGTTACGCTGGACGGCGGCAGAAAAAAGCTTTGCCACAGCAGCGGAGGGGCCATGTTCAGCAGATGGCCCGCGATGGCCCCGGTTACCCCAAGATGGCAGAAGAACACCAGAGTGGCATCCCGCAGGGCGGCTTCTTCTACACGGTAAATGCCGCCTTCGCGGCGGTAGCCGTACTGTGCCAGCAAACCGTCGATGCCGGTGCACACCTCGGCAAAACGGGTTTCGATGTTTTGCGGCATGGCCTGCATCACCGGCAGCTGCATCCAGCGGTCGCGGTCGGCAAATTCGGGGCGGGCGGTCCAGTATTCGGGCAGAAAATCCCACGGCACCTTTTTGGTTTTGTTTTCCCGGTCGGGCATCTGGTATTCCCCGCAGGAAAACTCCCGCAGCCAGTCAAGAGTTTGTGCGGTGCGGCCGGTTTGGGCCAATGTGGGGGCGGCGGTGGCCTGTGCCCGTCCCAAGGGCGAAACAAAATAAGCGGTCACGTCCCATTGGGCCGTGCGCTTTGCCAGCAGGGCCGCTTCACGAAAGCCGGCTTCGGTCAGGCTGTCCACCGAATAATCCGGTTCGGCATGGCGGATAAAAATCAGTCTCATGCGGCGTTGTCGTCGTAAATGCTGATATAACTGCTGCGCTTTTTCTCATCCAGCAGCAGCAAAACGGCCAGCATGGCGGCCGCGCAGGCGGCAAAGGTGGCGGCAAAAGACATCAGATGCTTTAACAGTTTCATGGAAAATGCCCTCCTTTTCTTTGGTGTTAGTATAGCACAGAACATCCCTTGGTGCAATTCTTGTATGAATTGCACAGTTCTTTGCCACTGCATGAATTTCTTTACTGGGTTGTCAACAAAATAGCAAGGATTTTAAGTTGACTTGCCCATATAAAATGGTACAATATAGATTATGGAGAAGCAGGCTTTTATGATGCTGTGTGTCGTAAAAGCCGAATTAAACAAGAAATGGGGGATTTGAGAATCCATGTTTAAGAAGCTGAAGCGTGCGGCCGTTGGCGCCAACGTCCCGCATGAAAAGGCCACTGCCACCCTCAAAGCCGAGAAGCTTGCTGTCCCGGCCGAGGTTCGCATTCCGCTGTCGATGCACATCGGCGCGCCTGCGAAGGCTCTGGTCAAGAAAGGCGACACGGTCATGGTCGGTACACAGATCGGCGAGGCCGGCGGATTTGTTTCCGCAAACATCCACTCCAGCGTGTCGGGCACCGTCAAGGCGGTTGAACCGTTCACTCTGGGCAACGGCCGCGTCTGCGATTCCGTTGTGATCACCACCGACGGTCTGCAGACCGTTGACCCCGCGGTGCAGCCTCCTGTCGTTACCGACAAGGCCAGCTTCCTGGCAGCCGTTCGTGCTTCCGGTCTGGTCGGTCTGGGCGGTGCAGGCTTCCCCACCGATGTCAAGCTGCAGCCCAAGGACCCTGTCGACACCCTGCTGATCAACGCTTCCGAGTGTGAAGTGATGCTGACCAGCGACGCCCGCGAAATGCTGGACAATACCGCCACCGTCATCAGCGGCTGCAAGGCTGTGATGAAGTGGTGCGATATTCCCAGCTGTGTCATCGGCATTGAGGACAACAAGCCCGAGTGTGTCGAGGCCATGAACGCCCTGATCAAGCCTGAGGACCACATTGTGGTTAAGCCCTTGAAGGCCGTGTACGGCACCGGCGCCGAGCTGATCCTGATCGAGAAGTGCCTGGGCCGCGAAGTGCCCCGCGGTGCTCTGCCCGCTGCTGTGGGCTGCATCGTGATGAACGTCACCTCTGTCAGCACTCTGGGCAAGTATCTGGAAACCGGTATGCCTCTGGTTGAGCGCACCATCACCATCGACGGCGACGCCTGCGCCCGTCCCTGCAACGTGACCGCCCCTGTGGGCACCGCCGTGCAGGACGTGCTGGCCCATGCCGGTGTGAAGGAAGGCGTTACCCTGTCCAAGGTCATCGCCGGCGGCGCCATGATGGGCCCCGCTCTGGCCGATCTGACCACCCCCATCACCAAGACCAGCGGTGGTCTGCTGATGTTCGGCGAGGCCGAGGCCAAGCTGCCCGAGGCCAGCCCCTGCATCCGCTGCGGCCGCTGCGTCAACTACTGCCCGCTGGGCCTGGAGCCTGTCGAAATCGTTGATGCTTACGAGCGCAAGGATGCCGACGCCCTGATTGCCCTGCATGCCGACTACTGCTTCAACTGCGGCAGCTGCACCTTTGTGTGCCCTGCCCGCCGCCCCGTTACCCAGAACATGTTCCTGGCCAAGGAGCTGTGCATGAAGCGCATGAATGAACTGAAAGAAGGAGGCAAATAAGCTATGAACGGCAAACTCATTGTTACCGCCTCCCCGCACGTACACGCACCGGACACCACCCGCAGCCTGATGCTGAATGTGGTCATCTCGCTGCTGCCCTGTGTTGTGGCTTCCACCGTGATCTTCGGCTTCCGCGCGCTGCTGCTGACCGCCATCACTGTGGCTGCCAGTGTGGGCTTTGAGTGGGCGTACTGCAAGCTGATGAAGAAGACCAACCCCATCGGCGATCTGTCCGCTGTGGTTACCGGCATCATTCTGGCCATGAACTTCCCCGTTGCCCTGCCCCTGTGGATGGGCGTTGTGGGCGCTTTCATCGCCATCGTTCTGGTCAAGCAGCTGTTCGGCGGTCTGGGCATGAACTTCGCCAACCCCGCTCTGGTCGGCCGTATTGCCCTGTTCAGCGGCTTCTCGGCTGCCATGACCAAGTGGACCTACCCCGCCGCTGCGGTGGACCAGCTGGCTTCGGCCACCCCGCTGCAGGTTGCCAACCCCGATGCGCTCAGCTTTATGGACCTGTTCCTGGGCGTGCACGCCGGCGTGATGGGCGAAACCTGCGCCCTGGCCATTCTGATCGGCTTTGTCTATCTGGTGTGGACCAAGACCATCAGCCCCGCCATTCCCGTTACTTACATGGTCACCGTTGCTGTGATGAGCCTGCTGTGCGGCCAGAACGTGATGGTGCAGCTGCTGAGCGGCGGCCTGCTGTTCGGCGCTGTGTACATGGCCACCGACTATGTTACCAGCCCCTTTACCCTGAAAGGCAAGATCGTGTTCGGCATTGGCTTGGGCATCATCACCTGTGGCATTCGTTTCTATGCCAACATGGCCGAGGGCGTTTCCTTCGCCATTCTGCTGATGAACCTGTTTGTGCCCTACATCAACGATCTGACCCGTCAGATCCCCTACGGCTACAAGAAGCCCGAGAAGAAGAAGGAGGCAGCGAAATGAGCGACGTAAAAAACACTTCTTCTACTTTTGAAACCATCGTAAAGCCAATCATCGTGCTGACTGTGATCTGTGTGATCACCAGTGCGTTGCTGGCTTTTACCAACAGCGTTACCGCCCCCATCATTGAGGCTGCTGAACTGGCTGCCGCTCAGGCCGCCTATCAGGAAGTTCTGCCTGAAGCCGACGGCTTTGAAGATCTGACCGCTCAGGCCCCCGTGGAGGGTGTCACCGCGGTGATGAAAGCCACCAACGGCGCCGGCTGGTGCTTCCAGGCCGAGGGCAAGGGCTACGGCGGTGCTGTACCTGTCATTATCTCGGTGGATGCCGAGGGCAACATTCTGGCTGTCAAGTTCATGCAGAACGCTGAGTCGGCCGGCTTCGGTATGAAGCTGTGGGACGGCAACGCCGAGGGCGTGGCTTTTGCCGACGCTCTGAAAGGCAAGTCTGGTTCTGTCACCCTGAAGGCTGACGGCGTAGACGGTATTACCGGCGCGACCATTTCCAGCAAGGCTGCAGTTTCTGCTGTGAATGCCGCTCTGGAGTGCGTCGCTGCAATGAATGCATAAAGGAGGCTGCGTAAATCATGG
>JAFULE010000064.1 GCA_017483235.1 Faecalibacterium sp.
GTACCCTGACCGTGCATTTTTACTCGGACGAGCAGCTGAAAGCCTTTGCCAACCTGTTGGGTAAGTACGACCGCACCGGGGAAAGCAGTTTGTAACGATTCTGGCAAGCGGTCTTCCTCGGGGAATTCCCTTCGAAATGGCCGAGGGCTTTGCAGCCGCCGCTTTGGGGAGATTCCGGCGCTGCCATGGCAATCCGGACACCATGTGTGTCCTTGCCGGAGCACCCGCAACTACGGCGCGGGCGTCCGTCAATTCCACACAGCTGTTCGTCTTGATCATTCGCTGCCGGAACATCCCACTTCGCGGCTGGTAAGCTGTATAGCTAAAAACGCCCCTTTCCACCCGCTGCCCGCCGGCAGCGGCTTTGGAAAGAAGTACGAGCCGAGTAATCGTGATAAAATCCCTTGCGAAACAAAGTATTTGTTTCGCTTTCCACAAAGGATGCCCCGCGGACACCGCGCCTGCCTTTTGTGCAGATGACCCCGCGTCTAAAACGTCTTTTTGGTTCTTTTTCTTCAGAAAAAGAACGAATCATCATAAAAAAGTATTCCATTCAATATCTTCAAGAGGGAGAGAAGAATCATGCTGGATATCAAATTTGTCCGTGAAAATCCGGACGCCGTCAAGGAAAACATCAAAAAGAAATTTCAGGACGCCAAGCTGCCCCTGGTCGACGAAGTGATCGAGCTGGATGCCAAGCACCGCGCCACCCTGAAAGAGGCCGAGGCCCTGCGCGCCGAGCGCAACACCCTGTCCAAGAGCATTGGTATGCTGATGGGCGCGGTCAAGAAGGCCAAGACCGAAGAGGAAAAGGCCGCCGCCATGGCCAAGGTGGAGGAGACCAAGGCCAAGGTGACCGCCGAGGCCGACCGCCTGAAGCAGCTGGAAGAGCAGCAGGCCGCCTTTGCTGCCCGCATTCAGGAGATCATGTACACCATCCCCAACATGATCGACCCCAGCGTGCCCATCGGCCCCGATGACAGCCACAACGTGGAGGTTGCCCGCTTTGGCGAGGCTGTGGTGCCCGAGTTCCCGGTGCCCTACCACACCGAGATCATGGAAAGCTTCGACGGCATCGATATGGACGCCGCCGGCCGCGTTTCCGGCAACGGCTTCTACTACCTGCTGGGCAACATTGCCCGCCTGCACAGCGGCATTCTGGCCTATGCCCGCGACTTTATGATCGACAAGGGCTTTACCTACTGCATCCCCCCGTTCATGATGCACGGCAACGTGGTGCAGGGCGTCATGTCCTTCCCCGAAATGGAAGCTATGATGTACAAGATCGAGGGCGAGGACCTGTACCTGATCGGCACTTCCGAGCACACCATGATCGGCCGCTTCATCGACCAGACCCTGCCCGAAGAGAAGCTGCCCCAGACCCTGACAAGCTACAGCCCCTGCTTCCGCAAGGAAAAGGGCGCTCACGGCATCGAGGAGCGCGGCGTCTACCGCATCCACCAGTTCGAAAAGCAGGAGATGATCGTGGTCTGCAAGCCCGAGGACAGCATGGACTGGTACGAGAAGATGTGGCGTTACTCGGTTGAGCTGTTCCGCAGCATGGAGATCCCCGTGCGTCAGCTGGAATGCTGCAGCGGCGACCTGGCCGACCTGAAGGTCAAGAGCTGCGACATCGAAGCCTGGAGCCCCCGCCAGCAGAAGTATTTCGAGGTGTGCAGCTGCTCCAACCTGGGCGAAGCTCAGGCCCGCCGCCTGAAGATCCGCATCAAGGGCGCCGACGGCAAGAGCTATCTGGCCCACACCCTGAACAACACCGTGGTGGCCCCGCCCCGTATGCTGATCGCCTTCCTGGAAAACCACCTGCAGGCCGACGGCAGCGTGACCATCCCCAAGGCTCTGCAGCCCTACATGGGCGGCCTGGAGGTCATGGTGCCCACCAAAAAGAAATAATCTGCGCAGCAGTGCATAAAAACACCCCCGCCGAACTCGGCGGGGGTGTTTTGCTTTCTTTCAGATAAACAGAGTATTGGGTTTGCGGCCCTCGAACATGGGGGCGATGCGGGCGCTGACGGCGGCCAGCTTTTCCGGGTCGGGGCCGATGGCGCCGGCAGGGCAGATCGAGAAGCAGCGCATACAGGCAATACACTTGCCGGCGTCCACCGTCACATCGGGCGCCAGCGTGATGGCCTGCATGGGGCAGCGGGCCGCACAGCTGCCGCAGTGGGTGCAGCTGGCCGGCTTTTGCAGCGCCGGGATAAAGCTGGCCGGGGTGCGTGCCTTGTAGGGCCGGTTGCCGGGCAGGGTAGGGGCAGGGCCGTCGGCTTCGGCTGCAGCCTCGATTTTCGCCGAAAATTCACGAAGCTGCGCGATATCTTCTGCATCAGGGCGGTCGACCGCATACTGGGTGAACAGGCTGTGGTGGGCCACCGCCTGCACGCCGGCCAGTACGGCAAAGCCGGCAGCTTTTACGCAGTCCTCCAGCTCGGTCAGGGTATCGTCGATGGCGCGGTTGCCATACACCGCCACCAGAACCGCTTTGGCGCCGCCGCCGGTCATGGCGGCCAGCCGCTGCAGCGCCGGCATCGGCACAAGACCGCCAAAGCTGGGCACACCGATCAGACAGATGTCGTCGGCA